>NZ_BACT01000553.1:0-5188 GCF_000333255.1 Methylobacterium sp. B1
CCCGGCCGGGATGATGGCCGGACTGCTCTCGCCCGCGCCGGGATCGACGTGACCGTCCTGGAGAAGCACGCGGATTTCCTGCGCGACTTCCGCGGCGACACGATCCACCCCTCAACCCTCGACCTGATGGACGAGCTGGGCTTCACGGAGCGCTTCCGCGCCCTCCCCCAGCGGCGCGTCGAGACTTTTTCGGGCGTCGTCGACGGACGCAGCTACCGGGTCGCCGATTTCAGCCGGCTGCCGACCCGGAACCGCTTCCTGTCCTTCATGCCGCAATGGGACTTTTTGGATTTTCTGGCCGGCGCGGCGGCCCAGTATTCGGGGTTCCGGCTGCTCCGCCGGACCGAGGCCCGCGATCTCATCGAGGCGGGTGGTCGGATCGCGGGCGTGCGGGCCGATGGGCCGGATAGGCCGGTGGAGATCCGGTCCGATCTCGTGCTCTGTGCGGATGGCCGTCACTCGCGGATGCGCGCGCGGGCGGGCTTTACGCCCCGGGCCTTCGGGGCGCCGATCGACGTGCTGTGGTTCCGCCTGCCGCGCCGGGAAGGCGACCCGGAGGCGGCGGCCGGACGGTTCGGTCCGGGGCGGATCCTGATCACCCTCGACCGGGGCGACCTATGGCAATGCGCCTACGTGGTGCCGAAGGGCGGCGACGCGGAGCTCCGCGCGAAGGGCCTGCCGGCCTTCCGCGCGGCGGTGGCGGCGATCGCGCCGTTCCTGGCCGACCGCACCGCGGCCATCGCCGATTGGGACGACGTCAAGCTCCTGACCGTCACCGTCGACCGGCTCGACCGCTGGTACCGACCCGGGCTGCTCTGTATCGGCGATGCCGCGCACGCGATGTCGCCCGTGGGCGGCGTCGGGATCAACCTGGCGATCCAGGATGCGGTGGCGGCGGCCAACCTCCTGGTAGAGCCCCTGCGGGCCGGCCGGCTCTCGGAGGCCGATCTCGCCCGGGTCCAGGCCCGGCGGATGTTCCCGGTCCGGGCGACCCAGGCGCTCCAGCGGATGATCCAGTCCCGGGTGATCGCCGCGTCCCTCGCGGCCGATGCGCCGTTCCGGGCGCCCCTGGCGCTGCGCCTCCTCGATGCCCTGCCGCGACTGCAGGTCCTGCCGGCGCGGATGATCGGCATGGGCGTGCGGCCCGAGCACGTGCGTGCGCCGCTGCGCGCCTGACGCCCCTTCCCCGAACGCGGCGGAGCCATTCAGGGCCGGCCCTGCGGGCTTCGCAGCGCGTTGACGGTGCGGCCTATGCTCCGGCGCCGTACATCCGGTTGGCGCGCCCCTCGAAGGCGTCGGTGAACTTGCGGAAGGCCCGGTCGAACATGGTGCCCATGAGGAGCCCCAGGGTGCGGCTCTTGAACTCGTAGGTGATGAAGAAGTCGACGTTGCACCCCCCGTTCGGCGCATCCTTGAAGAGCCAGCGGTTTTCCAGATGCCGGAACGGACCGTCGATATACTCGGCCACGATCTTGAGGTTCGCGGGATCGAGGGTGACCCGGGTGGTGAAGCGCTCGCGGATCGCCTTGTAGCCCACGCCCATCTCGGCGATCAGCACTTGGCCGCCGTCGGGCATGTCCTGGCGGCGGATGATCCGCAGGGATTCGCAGAGCGGCAGGAACTCGGGATAGCGCTCCACGTCGGCGACGAGGTCGTACATCTGCTGCGGCGTGTGCTTCACCGCGCGGGTGACCCGGAAGGACGGCATGGTGTTGGGATTTCCTCAGGCCGAGAGCGCGGGCGACAGTTTCGCGAGGCGGGCCGCCTGAAGGCGCGAAAAGTCCTCGCCGGCATGGTGCGACGAGCGGGTGAGCGGTGTGGCCGAGACCAGCAGGAAGCCCTTGGCGTAAGCGGTGGTCTCGTAGGCCTTGAATTCGTCGGGCGGCACGAAGCGCACGACCTCGTGGTGCTTCTTCGACGGCTGCAGATACTGGCCGATGGTCAGGAAGTCGACGTCGGCCGAGCGCAGGTCGTCCATCAGCTGGAGCACCTCGTTCCGCTCCTCGCCGAGCCCGACCATGATGCCGGACTTGGTGAAGATCGTCGGGTCGAGCTCCTTCACCCGCTGGAGCAGGCGCACCGAGTGGAAGTAGCGGGCGCCGGGCCGCACCGTCAGGTACTTGGCCGGGACCGTCTCGAGGTTGTGGTTGAACACGTCGGGCTTGGCGGCGACGACGACCTCCAGAGCCCCGTCCTTGCGCAGGAAGTCGGGGGTCAGGATCTCGACGGTCGTGCCGGGGCTCGCCCGGCGGATCGCCGCGATGGTGCGGGCGAAGTGCTCGGCGCCGCCGTCCTTCAGGTCGTCCCGGTCCACCGAGGTGATCACCACGTGGTGCAGGCCGAGCTTCGCCACCGAATCGGCGATCTTCTCGGGCTCCGCGGCGTCGAGGGCGTCGGGCAGCCCGGTGCGGACGTTGCAGAAGGCGCAGGCCCGCGTGCAGGTGTCGCCCATGATCATGAAGGTGGCGTGCCGCTTCTCCCAGCACTCGCCGATATTGGGGCAGCCGGCCTCCTCGCAGACCGTGACGAGGCCGTGCTCGCGCACGATCTTCTGGGTCTCGGTCCAGGCCTTGGAGCCGGGCGCCTTCACGCGGATCCAGTCCGGCTTCTTGGCCTGGACGGGCTGGTCGGGCCGGTGCGCCTTCTCGGGATGGCGCAGGCGCGCGGTGCGCGGATCGTTCTTCAGGATGTCGAGGACGACGGCCATGGGTCGGGGGCTGCCACACCGCGGGGAGGCGCCCGTGGGCGCGGTCGGGATCGCCCTGACTTAAGGCCCAAGGCGTCGCGCCGCAAACCGCCGCGACGCCGGGCCGCCCCGCGGCGGTTGAGGGTGCGGGATTTCCGTCAGATCCCGAGCAGGCGTACGAACAGCCCGGCCAGCACGGCCCCGACCACGGGGCCGGCCACGGGAATCAGCGCGTAGCCCCAGTCGGAGGAGCCCTTGCCGGCGATGGGCAGGACCGCGTGGGCGATGCGCGGCCCGAGGTCGCGGGCCGGGTTGATGGCGTAGCCGGTGGTGCCGCCGAGCGACAGGCCGATACCCCAGACCAGCATGCCGACCATGTAGGGTGCGACGCCCCGCGGGATCGCCCCCGCGGAACCCAGCGTGGTGGTCACGAGGGCGGAGATCGTCAGGATCAGGAAGAAGGTCGCGATGATCTCGGAGAGCCAGTTGGCCTTGGCGTCGCGGATCGCCGGACCGGTGCAGAAGCAGGCGAGCTTGAGGCCGGTATCCTGGGTCGCGCCCCAATGCGGCAGATAGTGGAGCCAGACGATCACGGCGCCCACGAAGGCGCCGAGCATCTGGGCGGGAATGTAGGTGGCAAGCTTGCTGAAATCGCCGGAACTGACGGCGCCCGCCACCGTGACCGCGGGGTTGATGTGGGCGTCGGCGCTGCCGGTGGCGTTGGCCACGAAGACCCCGGCGAGGACCGCGAAGGCCCAACCCGCCGTGATGGCGATCCAGCCGGCATTCTCGCCCTTGGAGTGCTTGAGCAGGGCGCCCGCGACCACGCCGTCGCCGAGCACGATCAAGGTCATCGTACCCAGGAATTCGCCCAGGAATGGTGATGTCATAGTCTTGTCTCCCCCGTTCGCTGCTTTTTTGTAAGAGTTAAAAGCTTGTGCGAGCGTGTGGCCGCCGAAGGCGGTCACCGAATGTCCGACCGTTTCCGGTCTTCACCCGCATCCTGAGATGCGGGCGCGGAGCGGCCGCCTGGAAAGAGCCTCCAGCCGGCCGCGCGATCTGTGGAGGCCTCCTTCGAGGCGGCTGCGCCCCACCTCAGGATGAGGTCGCGGCGGGCGGGATCGGATCACGACGGACCCCGAGCCCGCGCACGGGCCCGAGAGCCGTTCGTCAATCCTCGTCGGTCTTCCAGTCGAAGGAACGCTGCACCGCCCGGCCCCAGGCCGCGGCGATCTTCTCGCGCTGGCCGGCATCCATCTTCGGCGTCCAGCGCTTGTCGACGCCCCAGTTGCGCTTGAGATCGTCGAGCCCCTTCCAGTAGCCGACCGCGAGGCCCGCCGCGTAGGCGGCGCCGAGCGCGGTGGTCTCGGCCACTTTCGGGCGCACGACCGGCACGTCGAGCAGGTCGGACTGGAACTGCATGAGCGTGTTGTTGGCGACCATGCCGCCATCGGCCCGCAGCTCCTTCACCGGGATGCCGGAATCCTTGGCCATGGCCTGCAGCACCTCGCGGGTCTGGAAGGCGGTCGCTTCCAGCACCGAGCGGGCGATGTGGCCCCGGTTGACGTAGCGGGTGAGCCCGATGATCAGGCCGCGGGCGCCCTCGTTCCAGTGCGGGGCGTAGAGCCCCGAGAAGGCCGGCACGAAGTAGACGCCGCCATTGTCCTCGACCGTCGTGGCGAGCGTCTCGACCTCGGCGGAATCCTTGATCATGTGCAGGTTGTCGCGCAGCCACTGCACCAGGGCACCCGTGATGGCGATCGAGCCTTCGAGGGCGTAGGCCGGCTTCTGCCCGTCGAGGCGGTAGGCCAGCGTGGTGACGAGGCCGGCCTTCGACGGGACCGGCTCGGTGCCGGTGTTCATCAGCGCGAAGCAGCCGGTGCCGTAGGTGTTCTTGGCCTCGCCCGGCGCGAAGCAGGTCTGGCCGAACAGCGCCGCCTGCTGGTCGCCCAGGATGCCGGCGATCGGCACGCCGGCGAAGGGCGCCTTGGTCTCCCCGTAGACCTCGCTCGACGAGACGATCTTCGGCAGCATCGCCCGCGGGATGCCGAAGGTCTCAAGCATGCCGTCGTCCCAGTCGAGGGTCTTGAGCGACATGAGCTGCGTGCGGCTGGCATTGGTCACGTCGGTGACGTGAAGGCCGCCCTCCGTCCCGCCGGTCAGGTTCCAGACGAGCCAGGTGTCGATGTTGCCGAACAGCACGTCGCCGGCTTCGGCCTTCTCCCGGGCCCCCGCGACGTGGTCGAGGAGCCAGCGGAGTTTGAGTCCGGAGAAATAGCTCGCCAGCGGCAGGCCGGTGAGATCCCGGAACCGGTCGCGGCCGCCGTCGCGGGCAAACTCGCCCACCAGCCGGTCGTTGCGGGTGTCCTGCCAGACCAGGGCATTGTGCAGGGGCTTGCCGGTCGTCCGGTCCCAGATCAGCGTGGTCTCGCGCTGGTTGGTGATGCCCACGGCCGCCAGATCGGAGGGCTGGAGCCGCCTTTCTCCAGCGCCTCCGCATCA
>NZ_BACT01000552.1:0-1521 GCF_000333255.1 Methylobacterium sp. B1
GCGGAGCGCAGCATCGGTGAGCCGCGAGGTCGCGGGGATGATCGGGCGTCCCGTGGCGCTCAAGGTAGGACGGCCGACCGACCACGACCCAGCGCAGATCGGCCGACAGGCGCTGTGCCACCATGTCCTGGGGAACCGTTCCGCCATACCGAACGCCCGCATCGGCTCCGGCGTCCACCACGTCGAGCAGGTCGTTGGACACCCGGACGTCGATCTCGACCCGCGGATGGCGTTCGTGGAAGAGGGGCAGCACAGGGGCGAGCAGCAGCGTGCTCGCATGTTCGAGCACATTGAGGCGGATCCGGCCTGTGGCTTTGGCCGGCTCGCGGTGCTGATTGAGCAGGTCGAGTGCGCAGCCGATCGCTGCGAAAGGCGCATCCAGGGACGCGAGCAGATCTTCCCCTGCCGCGGTAAGGGTGACGCTGCGGCTGGTGCGGTTGACCAGCCGCACCCCGAGGCGCGCCTCCATCGATTTGAGCGCGTGGCTCAACGCGGAGGCGCTGACGCCAAGCTCCAGGCCCGCACGCCGAAAGTTGCGATGGCGCGCGATGGCGAGGAAGGTTCCGAGATCGGCGAGCTCGGTCCGATTGATGCGCATCGAGGCAGTGGAAGGCCGGCGCGCGGGAAAGCAAGTCGTGCCGGATCCCGACTGCGCCGTTTCGAAAGCGGCCCCCGAGGCTGCCGAGCCGCGCGACCGCCGGCCCTAGGCCAACCGCAGCAGCAGCGCGATCGCCGCGATGGCCAAAGCCGCCATCGTCAGCAGGATGCCGCCGCCCCGGCAGGCGAACTGGCGCGGGGAGTTTGGGGGCGCGAACATCCCGATCGGGTGCAGGATCCGGCCGACCAGCAGGGCGATCAGCAGGGCCTGGACCAGAGTGTGGCCGCCGCCGCCCGCCTCCAGCAGGCCGATGACGATGAGCGCCAGGGGCACGTATTCCGCGAAATTGGCGTGCGAGCGGACGCGCTTGAGCATCGTCTCGTCGCCCCCGTCCCCGAACAGCACGTTGCCGGAGACGCGGCTCGCCATCACCCAGCCCGAGAGGCCGAGGTACACGAGGGCGAGCAGCCCGGCAAAGACGGCCGTGGTCGCGGGGAAGATCATGGATGGGTGTCTCCGATGGCGGCCGCCGGTCCTTGAGCCGGGCTCGGCCTTGGGTCACAACACGAGATAGGGCGCGGCCGCCCGACGGGAGCCCGTTCGCGATGATCGAAGACGCAGAGCTTCTCGCGCGGGCCGAGGCGCTGGTGGCGGCCTTCACGGCGGCCCGGCGCACCATCGCCACGGCCGAATCCTGCACGGGCGGGCTCGTGGCGGGCCTGCTGACCGCGGTACCGGGTTCCTCGGCCGTCGTGGAGCGCGGGTTCGTCACCTACTCGAACGAGGCCAAGGCCGAAGCCATNCGCGTGCCGATGGATCTGATCCGCCAGCACGGTGCCGTGAGCGCGCCGGTGGCGGGAGCGATGGCCGCGGGCGCACTCGCCGCATCGCGGGCCTCCGTCGCGGTGGCGATCACCGGCATT
>NZ_BACT01000551.1:0-533 GCF_000333255.1 Methylobacterium sp. B1
CTCGGTGCTGATCTTCTGGATCCGCCGCAACATCGAGGATCCGGAAGTCTACCGGCAGACGCGCGCCGCCATGCGGGACGTCGGCGATACGGGCAGCTTCCTCGACATCTTCTCCCGTCCGCTGATCGGCCGGACCGTGCTGGCGAGCCTGCTGGCGACCGGCATGCAGGGCGGCTACTACGCGGTGACCACGTGGCTTCCGACCTACCTGAAGACCGAGCGCAACCTCTCGGTCCTGAACACCAGCGGCTACCTGCTGATGCTGATCTTCGGATCATTCGTCGGGTACCTGACCAGCGCCTGGCTCTCCGACCGCATCGGGCGCCGCCTGGGCTTCATCCTGTTCGGCTTCTGCGCCGGTCTCCTCGTCCTGGCCTACACGCTGATCCCGATCACCGACCCGGTGATGCTGGTCCTCGGCTTCCCCCTCGGCTTCTTCCTCTCCGGCGTCTTCTCCGGCATGGGCGCCTTCCTGAGCGAGCTGTTCCCGAGCCGGATCCGCGGCTCCGCGCAGGGCTTCTGCTACAATTTCG
>NZ_BACT01000550.1:0-20018 GCF_000333255.1 Methylobacterium sp. B1
CCGATTAGTCGCCCATGCCGGTAACAGATCCGAAATTCAGCGTCACGGAAAGCGCAGTGATGCCTACCGCGACGCTATAATCTGAGTTTATTCTCGGCTCATCATTATATGCTTTGGGATAACTAATTTCATTCCGCCTTCGGCGCCACCGATGAGATTTCACAAAAATCCTAAGATAAACACCTGCCTGAACTCACACTACTGTGATTTCTGAAGGATTTTTATCTGCAAATCAGAATCCAACATATCTATCGATCGCCGAGCGTGCCTCACCTGCACTTCCGCGAACATTGTATACGACGATTTCGTCACTGTCTCGAACTATGACGACGTTGTCATACCCACAGTTATCAATTAACCCGAGGGCCGCAGCTTGTGTTGTTAGGTCCGAAGCTTCCACCCCATCCTCCAAGCTTTTAAACGAGGCACATAGCAATTGAGCCCACATATTTTCGTCGGAACACCCCGTCGATTTTGCGTATTCGTATTGCGGGTTCGACTTGAACGACTGCTCTAACTGAAATCTAATAGATCGATGTTCATCGGTATCTGATACCACGGAAAAACCATACATGTTGTCAATCTCGTCAACGACCGCAAATAGACCGCATACCCTCAACTTATCAACTAAAGAAAACATATCTATCCTTTCGTGACATCGAAATTGACATCATGCATCCTGTCTACCAAACCGATTCGGTGTTAGCTAATCAATAGGGTCGGTATTAATGAGCATTGTGTGTCGTGATTGCGAATCTCAGGTGCGTTGAAACGCATACGTGCTGCGAGGACCGCAGATTGGTCTTCTCGGTGAAGGATGGATCGTGATGGTAACTCCGCGCCACTACAGAAATAGGGGTGGTAATGTCGACGTCACCGATCAGCCCGTTATCCGTCGATCGCTGAGGGGCATCAGCGGGCATCTACCGCGAGGGCCACGCCGTCGCGAAGGCTCTCCCCTTCGCCCTCTCGGCCGCCACGTTCGTGCTTGGCGCCGTCGTTTTGGTCGTAGCATTACGCGGGCGTCAGTATGGCAATCTCGGCAGCAGCCCGGACATGTGGCTGGTGAGGGGCCGGATCGACGGAAACGACGCGTCGCTTACCCGAATGCGGGCCTACCCCGTCTATCACTATGCGAACCGCATCGCCGTCAGCATCAACAGGCTGGCGTCGGTTGGGTGTGTCGGAGCAGGGCGTCCCAAGTCCCCCTGTCCCCTTTAACGTCACGGTTACCCTGACCGGCCACGGTCGCGCCCCTCATCTTAAGGATCAGCGCATGACCAAGAAGACCGAGATCACCGACACCGTCGCCGTCGCAGGCGAACGCATCTGCTCGATCATCGAGCGCATCGAGCGTTTGGAGGTGGAGATCAAGGATCTGATGGAAGCCAAGAAGGAGGTCTTCGCCGAGGCCAAGGGCGAGGGCCTAGACGTGAAGGTGCTCAAGGAGATCCTGAAGATCCGCAAGCAGGACAAGGACGAGCGTGATGAGCAGGAGACGCTGCTCGACGTGTACCTGCGCGCCATGGACGCGCCGTCGTCTGCGCCCTTGGCCGAGGCCGCCTGAGCCCTAATTCGAGGTGAGGACGGTGCATCCATCAGGCACCGTCCCGCCTGTCCCCACGCGCGACAACGGTGAGCGCTCCATCCGGCAGCGGTCGTTGCAACGCCTTCGTCTCCGGCCAGGGCGCCGAGAGCCATGCCGCCCACTGCCGAGCCGCCTTGCAAGCTGCGCGAGTGAGGCGCACCTCTACCCGCTCGGGAGCGACCCGCGATCGGGCTACCTTGACGGCCATGAGCGCATCCACCGCAACGCCGTTCGACCCGAGGCCCACCCGCGCACAGCCCGACGACGATCCCCACCTCTGGTTGGAGGAAATCGAAGGCGCTGACGCCCTCGCTTGGGTCGATGCCCAAACCGCCAATACGCTCGCCCGCTATGGCGACGCCGCCTTCGCCCATGACCGCGACCTCGCGCGGGGCCTGCTCGACCGGCCCGACCGCATTCCGTTCGTGAGCCGTCGCGGCGGCCTGCTCTACAACTTCTGGAGGGACGACGAGCATCCCCGCGGGCTGTGGAGGCGGACCGACGAGGCGACCTACCGCGCAGGCGATCCGGTTTGGGAGGTCTTGCTCAATCTCGACACGTTGGCCGCGAGCGAGAACGAGGACTGGGTCTGGTCTGGGTCGTCGCCCCTGCGCGACAGTTACGACCGCGCTCTGCTGCGCCTCAGCCGAGGCGGTGGCGACGCCGTTGTTCTGCGCGAGTTCGACTTGCCGACCCGCGCTTTCGTCGCGGACGGCTTCACCCTGCCGGAGGCCAAGGGCGGCGCGGTCTGGCTCGATCGCGACGCGCTGCTGCTGTCCAGCGCGCTGGGACCCGGCATGGCCACGCAGTCCGGCTACGCGCGCACTGTGCGCCTCTGGCGACGCGGCGCCAATCCCCTCAACGCCCCGGTGCTGTTCGAGACCGACGAACGCAGCATGAGCGTCTGGGGAGCGGCGGACCATCAGACCGGGGTCGAGCGGCTGACGTTCACCGAGCAGATTGGCTTCTTCGACGCGGCCCTGCACATGGGCGATCGCAACGGCGCGGGCCTGCGCCTCGACCTGCCCACCCACGCGGGCGTGCAATTGCATCGTGACCACGTCTCCGTGCGGCTGCGGCGGCCGTGGGTTGTGGACGGTGTGGAGCACGCAGCCGACACCGTTCTGACGGTCGCGCTGCCCGACCTTCTCGCGGGCAAGCCCGCATTCGAGGTCTTGTGGCAGCCGGGGGAGCGGTTGGCGCTCCAAGGGGTATTCTGGTCCGCCGGGCGGCTGATCGTGAACGCCCTGGACGACCTGCGACCTGTCTACACGATATGTGAGCCGGAGCCGGAAGGATGGACGCAACGGCCACTGCCTGGACTGCCAGGGCTCGGCACCGTCAGCGTCTGGCCCCTCGATGATCACACCGAGACCGCGGACGGCAGCCTCCTCGCCACGGTGCAAGATCCGGTCACTCCCACGAAGCTACTGATGTTCGCGCCCGCCCTCGACGCGCCCGCCGTGTTGCGTCGAACGCCACCGGCCTTCGACGCGCGCGGACTGCGCGTGACGCGCCACGAGGCGGTGTCGGCGGACGGGACACGCGTGCCCTACGTCCAGACCGGACCGGACGGCACGGACGGCGACGCGCCGATCCACCTCACCGCATACGGCGGCTTCCGGGCTTCGACGCTGCCGGTCTATCGGGGCGTGCTGGGCAAGCTCTGGCTTGAGCGGGGTGGGACAGCCGTCACAGCCAACATTCGCGGCGGCGGAGAGTTCGGCACGTATTGGCACGAGGCCGGGCGTCGCGAGGGGAAGGCGCGTGCGCATGAGGATCTCGCAGCGGTCGCCGCCGATCTGGTGACGCGTGGCGTGACCCGGCCGGGGCGGATCGCAGCAGAGGGCGGCTCGAACGGCGGGCTGCTGATCGCGAACATGCTTACGCGCTTCCCTGAACATTTCGGGGCGCTGTTCTGCACGATCCCGTTGATCGACATGCGCCGGTACAGCAAACTCCTGGCTGGGGCGAGTTGGATCGCCGAATATGGTGATCCAGATGATCCGGCCGACTGGGCGTTTCTCAGCCGGATCTCGGCTTATCACGCTGCGGAGGCGGGCCGTTCCTATCCGCCAATCCTGCTGGCCACGAGCCGCCGAGACGATCGAGTTCACCCTGGTCATGCCCGGAAGATGGCTCAGAAGCTACGTGTCCTCGGCTACGATGCGTCCTTCTACGAGCCACCCAGCGGAGGGCACGGCTACGGCAAGGACAACGCCGAGATGGCATCGTTCATGGCGCTGGGTCTGAACTTCCTACGCCGCTCGATCGGTTGGTCTGCGCCAGATGGGCCAGAAACCTGAGCGACAAGCCTTTCTTCGGCCAAGGCACCTTGCCAGGGCCTCAGCACCGCCCCACGGCGGCCCATCCAATCCGGAGGCTGCCTATGACGCCCGAACGCATCACGGTCAGCGCTGAGATCGATGCAGAAACGGCGAAGATTGTCGAGGATGGGCTGGCCCGCTTCAACGAACTTCACAACGGCCCCGACCCGACCAAGCCCTTGTGGCTCATATGCCGTGACGACCAGGGGCACGTGTTGGGCGGTCTCAAGGGCCTGATACAGTGGGACTGGTTCGTCGTCTTGACGCTCTGGGTGGAGGAGGAAAGGCGGCGGCAGGGGATCGGACAGCGTCTGCTACGGGAGGCCGAAGACGCGGCGCGCAATCATGCATGCCGCAGGGTCAGGCTGGCGACGATGACGTTTCAGGCCCCAGAGTTCTACAGAAAATTGGGATATGCGGAGGAGTGTCGGTTGCTCGATGTCCCTCCTGGCCATGCGTACATATGGATGACCAAGACACTGGCGGATTGACTTTGCCCGTTAGCCTTACACTGGGGAGATCACATGCTCGTCATCCTCAGCGGGTTGCCCGGCACGGGCAAGACCACCATCGGGAAGCTGTTGGCAGCTAAGCGTTCCGGGACTTACGTCCGCATGGACGAGATCGAGCATGCCCTGAGCCGGGCCACCGGTCTGGGCCATGACATCGGACCGGCGGGCTACATCGTCGCCTTTGCCATCGCCGCCTCGAACCTCAAGCTCGGCACCCTTTTAATTGCCGACAGCGTCAATCCGGTTCTGGAGAGCCGCCAGGGTTGGCGAGACGTGGCGCGAGGAGCGGCCGTGCGCTTCGTAGAGGTCGAGGTCGTCTGTAGCGATGAGCGGGAGCACGAGCACCGGGTGGTAAGCAGGACCACGGACATAGCGGGGTTCACCCCTCCCACATGGTCATCGGTCAAGGCCCACGACTACGCCCCATGGATCTCGCCGAGGTTGGTGGTCGATACGGCGCTCCTCAGCCCCGAGGCCGCGTTAGCCGAGGTCGAGGCCGTGATCGACACCATTTCCGCTGTCTGAGATGCCACCCCCATTCAAGGTCGAGTTGGTCGAGCATGACCCTCGCTGGGCTGGGGCGGCCGAGACAGAGGCGGCGATCCTGCACGCCGCGCTCGACCCAATCTTGCTTGCCGTCCACCATATCGGATCGACCGCTGTCCCAGGTCTGAAGGCGAAGCCCATCCTGGATCTCATGCCCGTCGTCAGCGACCTGCGAGGATTGGATCGGCGCAAAACCGATCTCGAAGGCGTCGGCTACGCATGGTGGGGTGAGTTTGGGCTGCCGGGGCGGCGCTACGCGACGAAGGATGAACCCCGGTCCGGACGGCGGCTCGTGCAACTGCACTGCTACGCTATCGGCTCGCCGGAGATCGTCCGCCACCTTGCTGTCCGCGACTATCTGCGAAGAAGGCCGGATACAGCCGCCGCATACGAGCGAGAAAAGGTTCGGTGTCACGCACTACACCCCGACGACTCGCATCAGTATGGCGCTTGCAAGAGCGCTTTCATCGACGCCGTCGAGGCAGCCGCGCTGGCGAAACTACCCGGTGCATGATCACGCGGCCAGGGCGATCTCCCCTTCGATCACACATCCGACGCGCTCCTCATCAGCATTCTGGTCGAGCACTGACCGTGCCCAGGCGGCATGTAGCGCGAGGGGGGGCAGGATTATCCAGCCATCCTCTGCATCACCGGCTGCGGTGTAGCGGCCGACAGCAACGCAGAGCGCTGTGAGCCCACAGACCAGGGCCGCCCGGTCGTCGTGATTGGTGACCGAAGCCAATGGCACGGCAAAGCGGCGGCCCGGCAGGAGGTGCTTGACCAAGCTCTCCATCCCACCGGTCTCGACAAGGTGGCAGAAGAACGTGTCCGAGCGGTCTCCTCGGCGCGCGTTGAGGGCTGCCGGGTTCTCGATCAGCATCCCCAGGAACGCGCTCGGAAAGGCTTCCACGATCGCCCGGTCATGGATCCCAACGTCATGAGTGGTGCTTCCAATCTGGCAGACCTTCAGAACGGCTTCGGCGCAGGCGTTCGCATGGGCGTTCAGCAGCCTGCCGACTGGGGCGCTGGACTGGCCGGGCTTGCCGATTAACGGCTGGAAGCGACGAGTTAGGAGGCGCTCGGCGGCTCGGTATCGTCCGATGATGTCGAGACCTCGCCGAAGTGGGCCGTCGAAGGCGGCGGCACCCAGGAGGGTGTTACCGGCGACTCGGGAGATCGTTTCAGTGCGTTCCGGCTCGACTGCCCGGAAGCGCTGGATTGTCCATGAGACGGCGGTCTCGTCCCAGTCGAGGCGGCAGACGGCGCTCGTCTTCGAGGTCGGTGAACAACCCACATCAATACCGAGCACGGAGCCTCTGGAGAGCAGCACGGAGCCATCCTTCTTCGATGAGGCGCCACTTTGCCATCCATAGGTTGAAACCGCTTGATTTGAACCAAGCGGAACAGCGCGGTTCTACCAAGCTCTCATTGACGAAGCTCTCGGCCGCAGACTGGACCAAGTCAGCGCGCCTGCCATCGACGTGTGAGCGCCTGCGCAAATCCCTCAAGGTCCGAGGGATCGTGCCATCGGTGGATCATGCGGTGGCAGTTCGAGCAAAGCACGGCGAAGTCATTGATCCCGAACCGGATTTCCTCACCTTCGCTCAGGCTGGCAAGCGGGTGCAGGTGATGAGCTTCAATGAACTCCGAGCCGAGGTCGCCGTACATGTCTCCGAAGGCGAAGCCGCAAGCCTCGCACGTGAAGCCGCGCACCCGCTTCACCTCCGCCGCTGCGGTGGAGGCCCGCTCGATACGGCGGTGCTCCCGATAGCGCTTCCGCTCGACTACGGAGAAGAGCTTTTCATCGTCGTCAGCATCATCCCTCTCCAGCCCGGCGGCCTTCAACGCGCGCCACTGCTCCGGTGAAAGCGTGAAGACCGTACCTCCGCGTGCCCGCGCCGCGTTCAGCGAGGAGATCATCGCGCCGTACTCACCATCGTCCCAGAGGGGATGGGGGAGCGGGATGTAGCTGACGGCCACGCGGCTCATCACGTCGCGGGCTCGGCTCGGGTTGAGGTGGAAAGGATTGTCCGTATCTGCACGGAGCACCGGACCTTCTACGACCTCACCAAGTGCGATGATGCCTCTCCCAGCACCCTTGCCGCCGCGCGTCTTCCAGATCGCGATGCAGTCGCCAACCCGGATGTCGCTCCGGCCGCTCGTCCACCAGTCCGCGCTCAGGCGAAAGATCGCCTCGGTGATGCGGTACTCGTTTGGGTCCGCGACCAGAGTCCAGTAGCGCCGCTCACCGGCTGCACGAGCGGCCATCGTGACCCCAGTCTCACCCAACAACCGATGCTACTTGAACGTCGCCTTCCCGCATACGCTTGGCGACCTTGGCGATCGTCGCCCGGCTCGCCCCGGTTGCGTTGGTGATTGAGGACCAAGAGATCCCGGCCGTCAGCATCTTCGCGATCCCGGCGTTGCGCGCCACGTCCTCGACCCGGCCCTTGTACCTGCCTTCGGCTTTCGCTTTGGCTTGCCCCTCGGCCTGACGGCGGCGGCGGTCCGTGTAGTCCTTGCGCGCGACCGCTGCGAGCATGTCCAGCAGCATCGCATTGATCGCCGTGAACATGCGGTCCGTGAACTCGTCCGTGAACTCGGCGACCATGCTCCACGAGGTCGGCAGGTCGAGCGCTACGACGCGCACATGCCGGTTCGTAATCTCGACCTTGAGCTTCTCCCAGTCGGTGGCGGTGAGGCGCGAGAGCCGGTCCACCTGCTCGATCAGCAACACGTCACCAGGGTGCGCATCCCGAAGAAGGCGGAAGAGTTCCGGGCGGGCGAGCTTCGTGCCGCTCTCGGTCTCGACGTACCAGGAGGCAATCCGCAGCCCGCGTTCGCGGGCGAACTGTTCGAGAGCACCGCGGGCGCGCTCGGCGTCCGAGGTAGAGACGGACGCGCGCATGTAGGCCCGGACGTGCATCGACTCTCATTGGTTCAGTTAGGATGGTTCGATGATGCTCAGTGCGTTTTGAATGGTCAAGTTGATGATTTTGAATCATCCCCAGGCTAGTGCAGCCCAGGCATACCCTTATCGAGCCGACCGCTTGTCACGCGTCTGTGAGAGACCCTTGAACGAAGCACCTTTCTGTTCTTTGGCGATGGTCTATTATGGGCTGGATTGGAGAAAGATTTAATGCGTTACAAAATTGCACTGATCGCGCTCTTCGTGTTCACAAATGTATCTCAAGTCCAAGCGCAGGATGCAAAGCAGCAGCGCATCAACCAAGCCATTGATGCCGCCGAGCGAATTTGCTTGGTAGGTAATAGATACAAATTTACTGCGGATGTCTCAGGTAGCGTGACCATTACCAAGCTCCTCCCTGGGGGACAGGGAAAAGTTGTTGTTGATGGAGCACAAGGAAAAGGAAGTCAGTTTTTCGAAAACGAAGACGTTCGCCGAAATGTTGATTACGACATTCGGGAATGTATGAAATCGCAGTGGCCCGCAGTGCTACAGGTGATCGACAGAAGTTCCCAGCTACAGGACAGACCTTCGCAAAATACTATCAAAATTCAAAACGCTGTTTACGGATCAAGATGGCACCCGAATAAGTTTTGTACGAAAATTAATTATATGAAAGCTCAATGTGAGGACCACGCCACCTGCCAATTTTCATGCAACAATGAAAGCTCCGAATGTAAAGACCCCAGCAGGGGTGATAGCTCTAAACGGTGCATCATCAATTATGTATGTAGTCAGAAGCCGCTCGATGTAATTCCCTTGACTTTCGTTGAAAGTGGAGCCGTTCTCACCATGTCATGCCCAAACTAAGCGGCCATCATTAAACTGGCAAAGCTCGGTCCGAGCTGACCTACAACTCGGACATCTGAAAAAGGCTGGACCAGATGAACAACGAGAAGGCCGAGCCCATTCCACCGTTCCCGGTGGACGATGATCGGTCAATCGGGTTCCACATTGCGGTGGGAACGCTCGACGCCGCGGCGTCCCTCGTGCCTGGGGCGAGCTACGGCGTGCAGCAGCTTGTACGCCAGTTCATTGGGGAACCCTTGGAGCGGCGGCGCGAGGGTTGGTTCACTTCTCTCGGGATTGGTGTCCGGGAGCTTCAGGATCGGCTCGACGGCTTCGATCCGGCCACCCTCGGTCAGAACGAGGAGTTCATCGACACTGTCGCTGAAACCACACGAGTCGCGATGGCGACGCACCGCGCTGAGAAGCTGGAGGCCCTACGTAACGCCGTGCTCAACACGGCCATCGGCCTGACAGTCGAGGAGGCCCAGCGCGGGACATTCATCGCGCTCCTGGAGCGATTCTCGACGCTGCACCTGCGTTTGATGCAGGTCCTCAGCAACCCGCTGGAAATGCCGGAGATCTTGGCGATCGGGGGATCCAAAGCCATGATGCCGGTGACGGACGCGTTGGTGGCTGCATTCCGCGAAAGGGCGGATCGAGCCGTCGTCGGCACTGTGCTGACCGATCTCCAATCGGCTCATCTTCTGCGAGATCTGAACACCGCTGCCATCTCCCCGGATCCGCTCACCTCGCGGTGTCTCACCCCGCTCGGGGAGAGTTTCGTGCGGTTTATCTCATCGCCGTTGGTGTAGCGCCCTCAGGCTGTGCGGTTACCCGCGGTCCTCTTGCCCCGTGCCCACTCACTGATGACCGGCCGACAGATTGCCTCGATTTCCTTCACCACAGCGTCCACCCGTGGCGTGATCGGGTCCTCGTCCATCCGCCGAGCGAGGATCTGGCGCTGCTCTTGGTAGAACTTCGCGAGGATGAGGTGACCAGCCTGATCAGGATCGCATCCTCTCGATCTCATCGAACACGGCCTCGGCCTGAAGGTAGCGCTTGTGGGCCTGCCGGGCGTGCCGAGCATGCCTATCCGGGTGCAAGGCCATCCGGTAGGCGCGCCGAGCCGCGATCAGCAGGAAGTCAGGCGCACCTGGATGAAGCCCGACTTTTCGATGCAGGCACTGCTCCGGCGTTTCTGAGCGCACGTTGGAGGCCGAGTGCGCTCGGACGAGATCGGCCTTGAGCGCGGCGATCTGGGCGTCGCGCTTTGCGAGCAGGACGGCTTGTTCCCGCAGATCACGATCCACCTCCAGTCGCCGCTGTGCCTGATGCTGCTCCCGGATCATGACGGCGATGGTCTCCATCAGGGTCATGCCGAGCAGCCCCACGATCCATAATACGAGTCCAGCGATCGGCAGAGGCAAACACGCGAGCGTGACTGTGATGATGACGAGCAGCCAGACGCGCAGCCGCCAGCCCGGAACCGACAAGATGCGGATCGCAATCGGGTGTAGGGCGGTCAAAGGCAGACGGCACTCGTTGCGAAGTCATCGCCCTGAGCGTCGCCGTGAGCAACGCGAGCGATGGTCTTGCCGGTGGAGCGCCGCTTCGCAAGGTCTCCGATCATGAGACTGTGCCAGTGGCACAGGGTCAAGGCGGGCGCAGATCGGAGGTAGGCGAACGCGCTCATGTCAGGCTGCCTCGTCCAGCGTTTGCCGCAGCCCCTCGGCGACCTCCACTACCTCGTTGCCCCAGCCCACGTAGTTATCCGGCTCCGCGAGTGCGTGCTCGTTGAGCAGCCGCGCCGCGGCGATGACCGGCTCGCGTTCTCCTGGAGCGTGTGCCAGCAGGGCTACTCCGCAGGCCGCGAGCTTCTCACGCGCGATCTGCGCCCGATCGGTTGGGACGCGCCGGTTGTCAGCCCCGTAGAGGCCCTCCAGGATGAAGCCGCGGTCGGTATGCCGGAGTTCCGCAATCGTGCCCGGCTTGCCGCCGCAGCCGGACTTGATCTCCACGTATACAAACGCACCGAGGAACACCTCGTTGATCCGCGCGGCCAAGCAATTCTTGTAGCGTCTTCCCGCCTCGGCGAGCTTGGCGGGGCTGTCCAGGACAATCAGGGCCGGGTCGCCGCGCAGGTCGAGTTTGACCGGAGGGCGATCGAAGCGCGCGGCCCAGAACTTCACCAGATCGGCCCGATGGCCGCCCGGCATGAGCCTTTTGAGACTGGCTCGAACCGCATCATCAGTCGCGCCCGAGCACCGCTTCCGGATGTAGGTCATCGCATAGTGAAGCTCTTGAACCTGACGCAGTTCGGTGAGGCATCCCACGAGCGCGGGGTGAAGAAGCACCGAATCCAGGGCGCTGACGATCCCGATCTGGGCGCCCACCAGATTTCCGCTGATCTGACCGAGAACCTTCGCGCGCCGCCGGTCAGCGGGATCACGCGAGAGGTGCAGGCGTGCGAGTTCGTAGTAGGTTCGGGGCTCGCCGATTGGGTCGTCGCCGAGGCGCGCAAGGGTGCCGAGTAGGCCGACAGGAGGTCCGGTGAGGACCGCCCGGACCAGATCGCGAGGGCGGCGGAGGCGGAGAACGGCTTCGGCAAGAACGGTGGCAGAGGACGAACTCGTGAACTCCGACATCCCATTTGCGGACCGGAGGTGCTCGGCGACCGCGTCCAAGCCGAGGATCTCGGCGAGCGCGAGCACTAGGAACAGGGCTTGCCGCCGCTGCCGTCCGAAGCGGAAACTCTCAGCGAGCAGGCCGGGACAAGCGCTATCAAGTGAGATGGCAAGTTCCAGCGCCCACCCCGAGTAGGACGCCGCAGGCCGCCTGTTCGTCTTGATCACGAGAGTTGAAGATAGGTCCAAGGGCGCGCTCCAACGCATCGCCGTGGTTGCGTGCCTCGCGCGCCAACCCGTCTCGACCTTTCTGAAAGCTTAGCACAGAATCGATATCTCACAACGTGTGCAGCCGATGATCCACTCTCGCGTCTGGTCGGCCCTTAAGACGCTGGACGATTGAGGCTCCTTTCGTCATCCTCGGCTTCAATATGACGACATCGACTACGAGAACGGTGGACGCCGCGGCCATCCTGAGCGACATCTGGGCGAAGAACGCGCTCCGTCGCACATCAGGTTTGCCTCTCTGGCCGGTGCGGGAGACGTTCGAGCGCGAACTGGAGCAAGCGCGCTGGCGGGCTCACGTCGAAGCTAACTACGAGACTAATCGGACTCGGGTGCTCGGCGAGCTTCGGGCTCGCCATGGCGAAGGGTTCGGGCTCTCGGCAGGGGGGCGCTGGGTGATCGAGGCCATGACCTCCCAAGCGTTGCGCGACTCATTTCAGTCGGCCCGACCGTATAATACTTCTGATGAACTGATTAAATGTTGATTGTATATGAAATAATGGCAATATTGAAATTACCCATGACGGCATGTCAACACATAAAGGATAATTCGGTGATTTTGAGACAACAAGTCAAATAACATTTGCAATGAGTTTTGCAAAACCTCTATAATCTACCGAATAATTCGTCTACTCGGCGGAGGATATAAAAATATTACATCTTGTTCATCAAGCGTCTGATTTTAGAAACCCGGTCCTTACACTTCTTCATCTGCGCAGATTCTGGCTCTATACTCTCCCAAAAGGCAATCTTGCCTTGAAGATGCTCCATATAGTTAGGGTTGAATATTTTCCGCTTTGACAGATGACTAGCAAGCCCCGCTGACCAAACGAAATATACGTCTCGCTGCAATTCCCTTCGATATGACCGGGTTAATCGCGGCTTACCCGCTGTTATATCAAGTCCAGTCACAATTTTTTTGTCCCGAGGACCGCAAATACGCGTCTTCTCCTCGTTTATAAGAAACCCTTCCGCATTTATGATTTCTCTAATCAAATAGTTTGTCCCAACTTCTATTTGAACGCCAGATATGGCTATATCGTCGGCATATCGAGTATATCGAAGATTTTTTGACAAGCATAGACTATAGAGCCGGTCGTCCATCTGCTTACAAATAATATTACTGACAATCGGACTCGTCGCGGCTCCCTGAGGCAGGCGACCATTCAAAGTACATAATCGCCCCAGTAGAAATGAGATGTTGGGCGGGAACCCAAATGAATTAAAGATATCGATGACTCGGTTGACAGATATGCTTGGAAAAAAATCTTTGATGTCGAGCTTAAGAAGAACGTCGCGCTTACAATGAAGAGAGGCATTTCTCAAGATTGATTGATTGCGCCGAAATCCAGTGGCGCACCTGCTTACCTGACTTTTCTGCAATATGTGCTCGGATATCCATTTTTGACATTCTAGCATTGATGGGTAGGGGCTTTGTATTAGACGCTTACCACCTCGCCTCTTCCTAATAGTGAAGCTTCTATAGAACTTACCTGTCCCAAACACCATGGCATACAGCGTACCCAAATCCCGCCCGATCAATAAAGACAAATGCACATCTTCAAAGATTGGTGGAACACCCGCACGAAGCATGGGGCCAGCATAGTCAATATATTCTCGAATGTAGTCCTGATTGATCCCCAAATCTGAAAAGTAAGCTTCCCATTTCTCGACACTACTCTTTGACATTATAAGGCGGCCGACGTTACTTGATCAATCCGTTGCGAGCAACGCATCAGCAATGCAGACAAAAGGCGCTGTGAGTAGTCTCACAGGGCCTTTTTGGCTGTATTGCTGGTCACCCGATAGGGTGACACACCGGGGGGCGACTTTGGCGGGACGCCAAATCGAACCCCGGCGATGGCTTACGCCAGCCTTACCCGTAGGAGCGACTACACTCCTAAACGCTAACGTCGGCCGCCTCGCCCAGCACATTAGTCGCCTCCCGCAGCTTGTCCAGCACCCTTTACAGCATGCCTTAGCCGCGATCGCCGGGGCGCATATGGCTCAAAGGGTTGAATTTGTGACGCCTGGAACGTTGGCGGGACTTGGCGCCAAGTTTTTTCTCCGCTGAATGCGAACAGATGCTGATTTTCGTTAATCCAATTTCTGCCGAGGGTAGTGAGAACAATGAGGCCCTCATCCATTCGCAATAACCCATCGGCGTTCAGGCTACTGTACGCCTGGAAAATTTCGCGAACCGATGATCCATATTTTATGGTCAGGCGGCCCACTATAAGACCGTCCTCGCTCTCCAATGCAAGACGCAAGATTAACGCCTCTTGTTTAGTCAGCTTTCTTCTCATGGACCGCTCCTTATAAAAATCACTTTCCTTTTTTTATCAGCCGAATTTCGAGGCCACCAGAGTATGGGAAAGTTTGAATTCGGTGCATTCCAGTTCTTGACAGAAAACAGCGCTTCCGCTCCTCCGTACCCTAACGCAGGAACGGGTTTCCCATTAAAATTCTTAGCAAGCCTGCTCTCTAAATCGCTCATTGCGCTAAGTGCGTCGGCTAACTGCTGGCCGGTGAAATATGAAGAAAGCCCTGCTTGAAGCTCTTGCTCAGTATCGACGGCGATACCGTTTTCATTAATATAATTCTTTGCACCCGACATGCACGAGATCAGCAACACCCTGATAGATAGATCGTGATTTCTATTTGCTGAGTCCTTTGAAATTACATTTACTCGCTGAACGATCGTCTTACCTGTACCTGAAAACTCGTCCGCTAAGATGCATTTTTTGTATGATGTGAGTTTTCTCAAAAACTGCGGAACGCTATTATATATTTCAACATTACTGTGGTCGCGAAGCATTGGTTTTATTAGCTGGACGACAGCCTGAGAACTGTCGGGATCGAAACTTGCTGATGTCGCAACTACTGCTGTAGGGTCAGATCCGGCGTAGTCGATAATTTTATTTGCCATAGATTTCAAAGCAAAGTTTACCTGCCTTTCGGAGAGAACTTTGATTTTTGATACAATATGCTCAATCAACCTCTTCTCAGTAGCCTTTTTGCATTCATTGAACAATGCTCTTATACCCTCCTCATAGTCGGCCAATATTTCATTTTCCAAATAAAGGCTAAACAAAAAATTGTCCAGCTTTGCTTTTCTGGAGTTTCTGCTCATGGCCCGTTTGACTACAAACATCAGCGACATAAAATGCAATTGTGACCAATTCACAAAGGTCGATTTAGCTTTTCAATACGCGCAATTTGCCTCGGTAAGACAAAATTTGCCGGGCTGTCCCGATCCACTGTTCCATAGAAGTCACTGACTGCGATCCGTTACTCGAACTGTCAAACAGTGCCCACCGCTACCGACAGGCCACGAACACGCTCAGCCCCTTGGCATGCTCGGCAAGATCAGGCGGGGGCAGGGCGGCAGTGTCGGTTCCTGTCGCATAGGCCACGCCGTTGCTCTCCAGGAACGCCCCCGCCAGCGAACCCTTGATCGCGAAGTTCACGTTCTGCGGGATATCGCCATTCGTGGCCACCATCACCTTTAAGGCGTTCAGCTTCGCGCTCACCACACCGATCAGGTTTCCGGCGGCATCCACGAGCGGGCCACCCGAATTGCCCGGCTGCACGGGTGCCGAGATCTGGAAGTAGCGGCTATCATCGGCAAGCCCGGTCAGCGCCGTGACGTTGCCCAGCGTGAAGTTGCCCGAGGTCGAGAGCATGCCCGACAACGGGTAGCCGAAGGCTGCCACCGCCTCGCCGAGCCGCACCCCCGTGCGCAGGGCGGCGATCTTCACCGGGGTAATCTCTGCCTTCAGAAGCGCAAGGTCGTTTGTCCGGTCCTGGGCTACGAGCCGAGCGGCTACCAACCCGTTCGGTCCGTTCACCTCGATGGCCGCGCAGTCCTGAACCACATGGGCGTTCGTCAGCAGGTGGCCAGCGCGGCTGATGAAGAAGCCGGTGCCCGACGAGGCGGTGTGCGGCTTGGGATCCGGCGGCCGGGGAGCAACGGCGGGCGGTGTCGGGACGACTGGCGGAGAAGGCGTCGCCACCGCGACCGCCGGGGGCGGCGGGGCAACGGCGATCGGCGCGGTGAACGGCGCGCCCGACATGCTGGCGGCCAGGGACCCTGAAACCAGCACCGCGACGCGCTCCATGTGCAGGTCGGTCTCGGCGGACTTCCAGGCCAGGAAGAAGCCGAGCGTGCCCGCCCCGTCCCGGTGGAAGCGCATATACCAATCCAGCCCGTCCGTTCCGGAGGCCGATATCGCGAAGAAGTCCGGCCGCAGCACCTTGTAGTTCACCCGCGTGCCGTCCCCGGCGAACCGTTCGAGGGCGGTGCGATAGCCGTCCTCCAGCGCGCTCGGGGTGGCGATGTAGGTAAGCGTCGCGCGCTTGGCGGGGTCGGTCCAGGTCACGCCCGAGCCCGTGCGCTCCTCGCGCAGCCCGAGGCCGAACGGCACCCAGATCGGGTGGCCTCGGTACGGGTGCGCCGCGGCGCGAAAACCCCACGTGCGCAGCAGCGGCGTCGCCTCGCTCATGAGCCCGGCAGCTTGCCCCTCATCGATCACTCCGGTGACGGGTAGCCCGCTCTGCGATTGAAAGCGCACCACCGTCTCGAATAGTCGTTTGGAGAAATCGACGTTCGGCACGGCGACCTGATGGCCGGTGGCGGTCAGCAGCACCTGGAGCCGGATGCGCTCATTCACCGGCTGGGACTCGAAGGTCGCAGCGGCGACCTCGTACCGGGCAGGGCCCGCAGGCACAGTGATTGCGGGCGGTGCCACCGCCAGCGGTCCGAGCCAGGGCGTCGGATAGCCCGCTTCGTTCAGGTGACGCCGTAAAGCGGTCGGGAAGTCGGTCTTGCGCTTCCGTGCGTCCGGGCATTTGGCCAGGGGCAGGGCGACTGTGCATTCCTCGTAGGGCCACTCGGCATTACGGTCATAGAGTTGCAGCATGCGCGCCCACGCGGCCTCACCGCGTCCGACGAGGATGCTCTGCGCGACCCAGCCGCCGAGGAAGTTGTTGTCATGCCACCGCTCGGGGTCGAGGTTTGCCGAGTGCTCCATCCCCGCGAGCCGCTGGCGCTGGTAGCTCGCGAAGTTGGCGTGGCGGGTCACATCCTCCAGCCGTCCGGCGCGCAACCAGTGGATCTGAGCGGGTGGATTGGACGAGGCATAGGGGCCGAAGGCGTACAGGAAGCTGTTGTCGCCGTTGAGCAGTTCGTAGGTGCCGTCTCCGTCGAGGTCCTCGAAGGCGTAGCCGCCGCTATCCAAGGTCTCGCCGTCCGCGACCAACCAGCGGCCTGTCCGCGAGTCCTGCGTGGCGATCTTCGTCACCGTGCAGCAGTGGGCGCCGCCCCAGAACGATGAGAAGACGAGGCTGAGGCGCGGCGAGATCGGGTCGAGTCGCACGGCGGCAACCTCGGCGAAGTCCGTGTTCGAATCGTCGTCCGTCCCGCGCGTGGATTGATCGAGGGAAATGGCAAAGGCCACCTGTCCATCCTCGCGACCCAAAGCAACCGGGTGGCGATCACCGTCCTTCCCCCTGGCGCTGCCGAGGACCACGGAAAGGCCGCCGACGCGCAGGATGCTTTCGTGCTTACCGTCGTACTTGGCGGTCGGGCCATTGGGAGAGGGCGGTGCCGTCCAGACCTGCTCGACGTAGCTGTCACCGCGCGAAAAAATAAAGTCAGTCGGCAGGCCACCTGTGCGGGTCAGGCGCTGGCGTAGGGCGCGAGGATCGGCGGCGTTCTCCGGACCAGCAACGACCGCGAACCAGCCGTTGGCCGCACGCATGACACGCACGCTTGGGAACTGCCAGCGATGGTAGCGAGCGACGCCGATGGCGGCGTCGAGGTCCGGTCGGCTGGCGAGAACGACCCACCGCGCGTTGCCGGACAGGGCGAGATCGCTCGCATCGGCGACACAAAGCGGCGCTGTCAGAAGGAGCACCGCGACAAAACCGGCCCACAACCTGCCCATTCCAACCTCCAGGTTGCAAACTGGCTGGGTCGGGGCAGCGGATCAATCTGAAGTCGAAGGCTATCCAACCTTCACGCGGCGAATCGGTCTGCCTGTGTCAAATTTCTTCGGTCGTGCGACGCCGTGGAGGCGTCTGGCACCACACAAACCGTCAGCATCTTTGGCACACCCCTGGCACACCACCCCTGAAAAGATCAGGGCCGCCAGATCGGCGACGCAGCTAAGTAGCTGTCGATGAGAGGGAAATTTGGCGCACCCGACACGATTCGAACGTGTGACCTTTGCCTTCGGAGGGCAACGCTCTATCCAGCTGAGCTACGGGTGCTGGCCGTGGCCACTCCCTAGCCCAAGCGCGCGAGGAGCGCAACGGCGGCGATACGATCACGCTCTGCCTCCAATCGCCTCGACGGGGACGTCGCGGGGGCTCCTGCGGCCAAGGTCGCAGGTTCGAAGCGTGTCGGGAGCGCGTTTCGCTTCGAAAGCGATGAGTCTCCGACCTTCGCCTACAGCCAGACCGATGTCGGCTTTGCGGTCCACGGCTCCGACGAGGGCACGGAGGGTTGGGGATCAGGGTTGGGGACGAGGGCTGGGCCGAGGTCGACGGGGCGGCCTCTCGACCGCAAGACGCTGTTCCGCCTCGATCAGGACGAGCAACGGTCGGTACGGAGGCGCGGCGCGCGCTGGAGCCGCGACGTCGCCCCCGACACGCGCGACGAGGGACGGCGCTTCCGGCATCCGCGTCGTGGTCGACGATAGCTCGCGGGCGTGCGCGGCGCTTGGGACGACCATGCGGGTGGCGACAGAAGGCACACCCGCGTCGGCACGCCGGATCGTCCAAGACGTCACCCGCGCGGCAGCGGAGGTGCCGATACCGACACGAGCCCGACAGGCTGGATCTCGCGCGGCACTTGGGGTGGTGTAGGGAGGAACAGTGCCGTTGAAGGCGCACGTCGATCGTGCCGGACCGCCGGCCCGGCCCGACGGACGCGGCTTTCAGACGCGGCTTGCCCGCTGCGGAAGGCGGTCGCGGCGAGTTGCCCGATGAGGCCCAACGGCGCCGCGGGTGCGCCACACGCGATGACCGGCAGTTCGGCGATCGGCTCAGAGACTGAATTCTATCGCAGCCCTCAGCACCTTGGAGGGCCGGCCCCTCCAGCTTCGGAGGGCGACGCGCTGTCCGGCTGAGCTGCGGGCCCGGGCCACGGCCATGCCCTGATCCGACTGCGTCGCCCGTGCAACGGCGCCCGTCCCATCGCGCGGCGCCGCCCGATCCCCATCCGGTGTGGCGCCGGCGTCCTTGCCTTCGTGCGCCGCTTCTTGACCCCTGAACACCGGGCAGAGGGGTCGGGAGCGAACAGCGGTGGCGGAGGTGACGGGCGGCCGGGATCCGCGGGCGAACAATTTCGGGTCCCTGCGCCTCCTGTTCGCGACCCTCGTGATCCTGGCCCACGCCCCCGAACTCGTGGACGGGAACCGGTCGCGCGAGTTGCTGACGCAGGCCTTCGGCACCCTGTCCCTCGGGGAGATCGCCGTCGACGGGTTCTTTCTCGTGAGCGGCTACCTGATCACCGCGAGCTACCGCGCCAAGCGCTCCTTCGCGGATTACCTGATGCGGCGGGCGCTGCGGATCTACCCGGCCTTCGTGGTGGCGTCCCTGCTCTGCATCGCCGTGGTCGCGCCCCTGGGCGGCGGCGACCTCGCGGCGGCCTCGCCGCTGGAGGCCCTGGCGCGGCTGTCGCTGCTCCTCATGCCGGTGGTCCCCGGCACCTTCGCCGGGCTGCCCTATCCGCTGCTCAACGGATCGATGTGGACGATCCCCTGCGAGTTCGGCTGCTACCTGCTGCTCGGCCTCGTCGGCACCGCCCGCGCCCTGCGCCGGCGCGGGCGCTATCTCGGTCTCCTCACGGGTCTCGGCATCCTCCTCGCCCTGCGCTGGCTCTACCTGCCCATCGGGCATCCGGGGGATGCCCTCGGCTCCCTGTCGGAGATGATCCGCCTCACCTTCGTATTCTGCTGCGGCGGCGCCTTCCGGCTCTTCGCCGACCGGATCGCCTACACGCGCCGCGGCGCCGGCCTCGCCGCCTTGCTGCTGGTGCCGCTCCTGTTCAGCCGGCCATTGGCCGAGCCGGCCTTCGCGCTCCTCGGCGGGTATCTGATCTTCTGGTTCGCCTTCGCGGTGCGTCCCAATGCCCTCAGCCGCGCCACCGCCCAGATCGATCCGTCCTACGGGCTCTACCTCTACGCCTGGCCGCTGCAGAACCTGCTGATCGCCCGGATCCCCGGCATTTCTCCCTGGGCGGTCGCGGCCCTGGCGCTCGGGGCCGCCATGCCCCTCGGCCTGCTGAGCTGGTTTCTGATCGAACGGCCGATGCTCCGGTTCCGCGCGGGAACGGGCGCCGCCGCAAGCCCCGAGCCCGGCCCCATCCCGGCG
>NZ_BACT01000549.1:0-6831 GCF_000333255.1 Methylobacterium sp. B1
CGCCAGGGCCTCTCGTCCAAGTGCCTCGTATTCGATCTCGACAACACCCTGTGGGGTGGCGTCGTTGGCGACGACGGCGTCGAGGGGATCGTGATCGGCAACGGGGACGCCGAGGGTGAAGCCTTCCTGGCGGTCCAGCATTACGGGCTCGAACAGGCCCGTCGCGGCATCATCCTGGCCGTCTGCTCGAAGAATGACGAGGCGAACGCCCTTGAGCCGTTCGATCGGCATCCCGAGATGGCGATCCGGCGCAAGGATGTGGCCTGCTTCCTCGCCAACTGGGACGACAAGGCGGCCAACATCCGCGAGATCGCCCGGCGGCTCAATATCGGCCTCGACAGCCTCGTGTTCGTCGACGACAATCCGTTCGAGCGCAATCTGGTGCGAACGGCGCTGCCGATGGTGGCGACGCCCGAGGTCCCCGAGGATCCCGCCCTGGTGCCGCAATGCCTCGCCGATGCGGGCTACTTCGAGGGGGTGGTACTCACTGCGGACGATCTCGGCCGGACCGAGAAGTACCGCCAGAACGCAGAGCGGGAGGCTGCGGCCTCAGACGCGACCGACGTCGAGTCCTACCTGAAGAGCCTGGACATGGTTCTGGAATGGGGTCGCTTCGACGCCACGAACCTGACGCGGATCGTCCAGCTCATCAACAAGACCAACCAGTTCAACCTGACGACCAAGCGCTACACCGAGGATGAGGTCCGCGCGATCATGGCGGACGACGGCGCCATCGGTTTGCACTTCCGCCTCAAGGATCGGTTCGGCGACAACGGATTGATCGCCGTCGTCATCGGCAAGATGCAGGGCGACGAACTCGCGATCGACACGTGGCTCATGAGCTGCCGCGTGCTCAAGCGGCGGGTTGAGGAGTCGACCCTGGACGTGCTCGCTGGCGAAGCCAGACGTCTCGGAGCACGGTTCCTCGTCGGGGAGTACCGGCCGACTCCGAAGAACCGAATGGTCAAGGACCACTACCCGCGCCTCGGTTTCGATGCGGACAGTGGCGGTGAAGGCGCAACGACGCGCTGGTCGTTCTACCTACATGGACGCGATCGCCCAGACTTTCCCATGAAAATCGTGGAGACGAACTGATGAAAACGGAAGAGATGTACGCGGCGCTCAACGAGATCTTTCGTGACTTCCTCGCTGATGACACGATCGACCTCAAGCCCGAGACTACTGCCGACGATGTGGAGGGCTGGGACTCCTCGAACCACATCAACATCCTGCTCGCGGTCGAGGAGCGCTTCGGCATTCGGATGAGCACGCGGGAGATCGAGAAGCTGAAGACCGTCGGGTCGCTGGCCGAGCTGATCGAGTCCAAGCTCGCCGAGCGCTGAGGAGCGCCCATGAACGACCTCGCCGAACGTACCTTCCTCCCCGAGGATCAGATCGCCTTCGCGAAGCTGTCCGGGGATCAGAACCCGATGCACATGGACCCTGTAGCCGCAAGGCGGACCCAGGCAGGCTATCCGGTGGTTCACGGCGTCCACGCTATCCTGTGGGCCCTAAACGCCGCTGGCGGCCATCTGAGGGACTTCGGGGCCCTGTCCGTGCGCTTCGAGCGGATGATCTACGTCGGCGATCGCTGTGTGCTCCGGCAGCGCCAGCGCCGCGGCGAGGGGTTCTCCCTCGACATCCTCGTTGACGAGACCGTGGTCACCCGCATCGACCTCGGGCCCGCCGTCGAGGGCAGGCACTCATCGGAACACGAGAAGCACTCGTTCGCTGTGGAGGCCACGCCCGCCCTCTTTGAGGAGGCGTTCCCAGAGGCGGCAGCGGTGTTGGGAGGCGCCTTCCTACAGGAACTCGCCGGGCTGTCGAAACTGGTCGGCATGGTCGAGCCGGGCCTGCACTCGATTTTCAGCGGCTTCAACATCCTTCGCGAGCCCGGGGATGTACCCCTGGGTATGCGGTTCGAGATCGCGCACGAAGATGAACGCTTCAACCGCATCACCATAAGCGTCACCGGGCAGGTCCTGAGGGGGCAGGTCACCGCTTTCCGGCGGCCGCCGCCAATTGATCAACCGAGCTGTGACGAGCTGCGGGGGCTGGTCTCGCCGGATGAGTTCTCCGGGAGCAAAGCCCTCGTGGTCGGCGGCTCGCGCGGGCTCGGCGAGATCACGGCAAAGCTCCTGTCTCTCGGTGGGGCCGACGTCGTCATCACCTACGCCACCGGTGACGTCGACGCCCAGCGAGTGGCGAGCGAGATCCGCGCGGCCGGTGGGTCCTGCGCGGTGGAGCAGCTCGACGTGCGCAACCTGCCGACGCAGCAGCTCGATGCCCCGCAGGTTTTCGACCAGCTCTACTATTTCGCGACCCCCTTCATTTTCGGCAAGCGTGGCAAGGGCTTCGACAGGCGCCTGCTGGGCCAAATGATGGGGTTCTACGTCGACTCCTTCTACGACCTCTGCGCCCATTTTAGCAGGCAGCAGAAGCTCAACGTCTTCTATCCGTCGACGATCGCGGTGACGGAGCGACCCGCTGGCCTGACCGAGTACGCTATGGCCAAGGCCGCCGGTGAACAGCTCTGTGCCGATCTCCCGAGGATGCTCAAGAACGTCAAGGCAACGATCCGGCGGCTACCGAGGCTTCCAACCGACCAGACGTCGAGCGTCCAACCGGTGGAGACGGGATCAGCCGTCGACGAAATGCTCGCGGCGATCCGAGCCGTCTCGTAGGCGGCTCTCACCCCGCTTCGTAACTTAAAACTATTTCAGCCTGACGACCGATCGCTGCCCAACCCGGAGCCTCAACCACGTCAATAGATCGCTGACGTCGATGTTGAGCGGAGGTGGGCAGGTTTGGACTTAATCCTCTACGTGCATGGCTTCGCTGCCGTCGCGGCGTCATCGACAGGGATGTCGATTCGTGACGTTAATTTTGTTGATTGCCTGCCACATGATTCCAGCGTTCACCGACCGACAGCTCTGGCGGTCATGGAACGGTGACGTCGCACTGTTCGGAGACGGCGCAGGGTTCGACACTTCGGCGTTGCTTAGACATCGACCCCGACAGCAATCAGATGTGGCGTGGATTAACTTGATGGCAGGTGTCGAATGCAAAATCCGACGCCTGCGGAGGACATTTCATCGAAAACGATCGATCTAGCAAAATCAATGCGATTAAGCGCTGAGCGTCTAGGTTCTTCTAAATAATTGCATGACAAGCCCTGAAGCCGTTCTGGCAATAGTTCATGACGCCGTCGCCCGCATGCGCGAACAAAGTACACGAAATTTCCGCAATCATTGGCCATTCACGGTCGAAGTCAAAATGAATAACCGCAAGGCGCATGTTTTCATTGCCGAGGCGCAAACTTGGCTCGAAGCGAATTGTTCCGGCAATTGGACGCTTCGTCTTGATATCGATGTCGTTGGCTTCGATGATGAAGCAGAAGCTGTTGCATTCGCTTTGTTTTCGGCACCCTGACGATTGTGTCTACGCCATCGAGTGGGCTGAAGCTCGTGATCCACTCCCATGAAGGGTAACCCGCCCTCTTTGGCAGCAAGACCGCAAATTTAACGTCGAGTTTTAGTCCAGCGTTTGAAGCTTCGCCGCCATTTTACACGCGGGGCCGCGGTTGACGCAATCGCCTCGTCGGCTCGTAGCCACCAGGGTCAACGAATAATCTTTCCCTCATAGGCCTAACACTCGGCGAGACCCTCGACAGGGATGCCCAGTCGCGTGGATCGTCAGAGTCGCGATACTGCGTCCCTATGAGTCCGCGAACCAGAAGCGACTCTTCTGCACGGGCAGACTATCGAGGGACACGGGCGAATCATTGGAATAGCAGCCCAGGGACAGACCCTTTGGCCACGAGGCGGTACTGCGCATCAAGCGTTTCACCGCGCCGGGTATCTACGTAGCCAACGACCCGAAGCTTGGCATCCAGCACGCGGATACGCCCGAGCCCGTCGACATCCTCCAAGTATCCAATCGGGATGCGGCGATCGTCGAGTATGGGTCTGCGCGCCATAGCTGATCTCCTCGGGAAGGTCATAAGATATCATCGACCGGCGTCGCCACAGTCGGTCGACCCTGCTGGGAATGTCTCGGCGGGTAGCCTGCGACCGGAGGGGCGGTGACATCCGGTCTGTTACGAACCTCGGCGCCGCGCGATCGCGTCGAAGGCCGCTTCCGCAGCCACGTAGCGTTCGTGGGCAGCCTGCCGACGCTCTGGTGGATGTTTGTCGGGATGCAAGGCCACCCGGTGGGCGCGCCGGGCCGCCTGTACGATGTAATCAGGGGCGTCCGCGTCTAGACCCACACTGCGGAAAAGGGGATCGCTTGTCATCCCGGCGGCCCGCTGACGGGCGACGGTGAGTTCGGCTTCAAGTTCCTCAACCCGGGCCATAGCGATCTGCAAAGCAGCACAGGCCCCGCGCTCGAATCTCGCAGCCTCACGCAACTGCGCCTCGGCTTTGACGAGCCGACCTCGCAGATCGAGAGCGCCAGGAACAAGCCCAAGGATCAGTCCGAAGACGAGCCAGCGTTGGACTGACGGGGCTATCGCCAGCACGCATCCGAAGATCCCAACGAGGATCGTCATCAGGACGATCGGGTTGAGGTTCGCGGCGGTATCCAGCAGATCGTCGACGAACGGCGTCGGCTTCACCGTCATCTCGGGGACGTCGTCTTTCATCGTCCGGCGTCCTTTGACGCGGTGTGTCCGTCGATGAGGTCAGCATTGTGGTCACGAGACACGCTCATTACGCGTCCCCCTCGGCGTCAAAGGGACGGGTATCCGGGTCGTCGACTTCGTTCAGGTCCCGCGGGTAGATGCCAAACCAAGCCCGCATTGCCGCATGCATCCGCGGTCCCACTGGGACACGACTTTTGACGATCACACCTGCTCCGCGCAGGTGCTGTTGCAGCACCGCGTGCCCGGGATCGTGACCGAGGTGGTGATCGGGCCGGTGTATCCGATCGAGGACGTAGCCGTGCTCCGACCAGCGCAATACGGCGACCAAAACGCGCCCGCCCGGCACAGTTGGCCGGTACTCAACATAGGCGTGGCGCCCGACAAGCACCTCGGGCACCATATCGTACAAGCCCCATCGGTAGCGGCGCTCGGCAGCGACGAGATCGGCACCGGTGGCGAGCAGCTTAATGCCCGGGCGACCGGCGAGCGCCCGTGCGAGATCGTGGAGGCCGGGCGGCCGGTCAAAGCGATCGGCCCAGCGGCGGACCCAGTGCTTGATGTCGCGGTCGACGGGCCAAGCGTCGAGGCTGGCGCGCAATGCTTCGGGAGTCGCTCCCGAGCAGCAGCGGCGCAGGTAGGCGACAGCGTCTGCGAACGTCCGAGCGCTCTCAGGGTCGCGTATGTGCGGCACGACGGCCCGATGGACGAGATCAGGCTCCAAGCCAGCCAATGCCCGAATTTGGCCGATGATTAGCGGGCCACGGTGCTGGGTGAGGACGCGCACTCTGGCACGGACATCGTCATCGCCAGACGCGAAAAAGTGGACGATTTCGGCGTAGGAACCAGAGATTTCGAGCGGGTAGAAGCCGAGTTTAGTCAGGGTACCGATGAGGCCGGGAGGCAAGAAGCCACCGAGTGCGGCGCGTAGTACCCTGCGCGGCCTTAGGGCGAGCAGCGCACGACCAACGATGACGCGAGGTTCGCTACCGGCGTCAACAGCTATGCCTCGTTCGAGCAGCGCGCCGTCAAGGTGCCGAGCCAAGACGGTGACGTCGCCGTCGTTCAAGCGGGCGAGAACAAGGTAGGCGGCCTGTCGCCGCGCAGCGCCCCAGCGGCATGAGGCGGCAAAGAACCCGGGCGTAGAAGCGTCGACGATGAGGGCTTGGTCGAGCGCCCAGCCTTCATAACCCCGCACCAAGCGACGGCTCGGAGAGTGCTCAGCGGTCACAGATTGAGAAGGATCCAAGAGCGCCTCGCGTCAGATTGCCGGGGGATGGGAGGTCATCGTCCCCGGAAACCCAGATCCCGCAACAATTCCGCGACTTACCTATTGTATGCACTCCAATGTCGTCTCCCGTATCGGATGCGCGGACGAGATCGTTGGCCTTGCTCGTGAAGACGCCGCAAAGCAAGCACGGCCGATTAGTCGCCAATGCCGGTAACAGATCCGAAATTCAGCGTCACCGAAGGCGCAGTGATGCCTACGGCGACGCTATAATCTGAGTTTATTCTCGGCTCATCATTATATGCTTTTGGGATAACTAATTTCATTCCGCCTTCGGCGCCACCGATGAGATTTCACAAAAATCCTAAGATAAACACCTGCCTGAACTCACACTACTGTGATTTCTGAAGGATTTTTATCTGCAAATCAGAATCCAACATATCTATCGATCGCCGAGCGTGCCTCACCTGCACTTCCGCGAACATTGTATACGACGATTTCGTCACTGTCTCGAACTATGACGACGTTGTCATACCCACAGTTATCAATTAACCCGAGGGCCGCAGCTTGTGTTGTTAGGTCCGAAGCTTCCACCCCATCCTCCAAGCTTTTAAACGAGGCACATAGCAATTGAGCCCACATATTTTCGTCGGAACACCCCGTCGATTTTGCGTATTCGTATTGCGGGTTCGACTTGAACGACTGCTCTAACTGAAATCTAATAGATCGATGTTCATCGGTATCTGATACCACGGAAAAACCATACATGTTGTCAATCTCGTCAACGACCGCAAATAGACCGCATACCCTCAACTTATCAACTAAAGAAAACATATCTATCCTTTCGTGACATCGAAATGCATCACGGCGACGATCTGGTGCTCGTCAGTGCCGATCAGGAGCGCATCTTCGGGCGTCGGCTCGATATCCAAGCCCGCCGTCGCGATCAGCACCTGCGGCC
>NZ_BACT01000548.1:0-2139 GCF_000333255.1 Methylobacterium sp. B1
AGGAAATGCGTCGAATGCTGAACCCCGGCGGACAAGTTTTTATTGATTGCCCATTTTTGCAGCCTGTGCATGGGTATCCGTCGCACTTCTTCAATGCGACACGCGAAGGACTCACCTCGATCTTCGAAGATGAAGGGTTCTCAGTTGATCTTGCTTTCACTGGAGCGCATCAAACAGCAGCTTACAGCATACAATGGTTGCTTGGCCGTTTCGCCCACAATCTAAACGATCCAGGATTGAGGCACGAATTCGCACAGATGACTGTCAGCGACCTAGTCTCGATGTCACAGCAAGATCCACTTTGGTGGAAATTTCTCAACGCATTATCCAAAGAAGCCTTCGCTGAACTTGCATGTGGCAACATGCTGTTTGCCACAAAAGTCTAAATTTTGGCTCTGTAGCACATGCCTACGTCTGACACATATCCTGAGATATTGTCGTCGCCGTCGACAGCAAGACTACTTGCGGGTGCGATATTCAACATATCGAAAATTAAAATTGCACAACGCGGACTCGGCGAAAATGGGGTTGTCATATAAAGCGCGTGTTAATACTATACGATCGAGAGACGCAGACAACCATCTGCGGCCCGACACCCAAAATTAAGATTGAAGCAATGAAATCATCTAAGAAAATAATTATATTTGCTGGCAATTGCAACGCCACTGATCTCGCCGGATTCTTCTCGTCTGTCGAGGTTTTGAAAGATGATTTTGAGTTCCACCCTATCGCTTTTCACATCACTCCGGTCCCAGGCCCTGAAATGATGAAAATGGTGGAGGCTGCCGACACAATTTTCATCCAAGGCATTGCCGAAGCCGAGAATTTTGAGCGGACGCTCGTGCCGAATAGCGTCCATCGCGTCGGCTATCCCAATCTGCTTCGGCGGGCGTTCTGGCCCTTTGACGGTCTAATCTACGGCCGCGACACAATCGCAGAAGCTGACGCAGCGCGCGGAGGGCCTGTTCGTTTCACTGATGGTGTCCTCGCGAAGCTTCGCAATGAGATTGCCGATCATGAGGATCGATTTAATGCCTATCGAGACTTGAAGGTTCGCGGACTAGTAAAGAATTTCACTCGACTTCTTGAGATGGAAAATGAAAATTTAGAAAATCTTGATCAAACTTACGGATGTGGGCTCGGTGCATTTTTGCGCCAAAACACAAAATCGAAGCAATTGTTTCACTGGCTGGGCCATCCGAGTGGATTGCTGTATCGCGAGCTGATGTCCTATTGCTGCGATAAGCTGAGATTATCTATACATCTACCCGATCCATCTTCGCTTGACGGGTGGGGTACTATGCAAGTTCCGATTCACCCCATGGTCGCTGACCAATTAGGTCTCGATTGGGCTCAGCCTGACAGGCGTTATCACTACGCTCCGATGGGACATCCTACGTGGGGAGAATTTACAAAAATGTACATTCATCATCTGGGTTGAGATATTGAATATTATGAGACCTACAAGTCTTTACTGGCTTCCCATCCCGCCGCAGGATTGGCGCCAGCGTGCTTCCACTGCTACGACAGACTCTGATTCCATTCGGGCTTGGTCGGAATTTAGAGCGCTGTCGCTCACGAACCTTGATCACGCTGGTATAACGAGGCTCGCTCACTCGCTTACGAAGCGCTTTCCTGAGGCACCTTCGCATCTGTCTACGCGTCCGGTACGTCTCGCCGTCCTCGGCTCGTCAACAACGTCCCATCTCCTGCCGTCGATCAAGATCGCTGCCCTTCGCCGTGGGATTTGGATCACATTTCTGGAGGGTGACTACGGTCAGTATGTTGCCGACCTTGAGACGCCGAGCGACGCACTACGCGCGTTTGCTCCTGACGCCGTGTTACTGGCTCTTGATGCCCGACATCTCACTCAGGGCGTTCCGGACCTCCCTGACATCGCCAGCGCTGACAACGGGCCAGCCCAGGCGGCCGCACACCTGCATATGCTCTGGCAAGTGGCGCAGGATCGGCTCGGTTGCCGTGTGATCCAGCAGACCGTCTTGCCTGTATTTCCGCCCCTGTTCGGCGGCAACGAGCACCGGATGCCGGGCTCGCGGCACCGCTTCATCACGCGGCTCAACGCTGAGCTTCGCAAGCGCGCCGAGAGCGCAGGTGTAGACCTCGTCGCCGTTGACGACG
>NZ_BACT01000547.1:0-10653 GCF_000333255.1 Methylobacterium sp. B1
CATGCACGGGGCCGGGGATCTGATCCTCGACGTGANGGCGCTCTTGAATCATCAGTCCACGGTGCTCAAGTTCGGGACCCGTGAGAAGGCGATGGAGGTCTTCCGGGGCATGCTTGAGTCCCAAGCCCCACGCAATGTGGGCTACGACCGAAGGGCCTGATGCGCCTGCGAAGATCGAATTCACCCGCTGAGCCCCAGGCCCGGTGGGTTTTTCTTTCGGCCGTTCACCGACTGGGGGTTGATTCCGACCCCAATATACTAATCTAGTTTAGCTCGCCCCACAGCGCATTCCCCAAGCTTAAACCTGAGCAGTTCCTAAGATGACTCCGGAAGATTCCGACCAACCGTTCGATGCGGTCAAGCTGGCTGGCGAAATCGTCGCCGCCTACATCTCGAACAATTCTCTGCCAGTTAACGAGCTGCCCGAGTTGATCCGGGCAGTGCACCAGACAATCGCCAATCTCGGCTCTGGCGTTGCCCCTGTCGCAGCCGAACAGGCTCCAGAGGTGACGAAGGTCACGCCCGCCCAGATCCGCAAGTCGGTCCAGGCAGAGGGCATCGTCAGCTTCATCGACGGCAAGACCTACAAGACGCTGAAGCGCCATCTCACCTCGAAGGGGCTGACCCCGGAGAGCTACCGCGAACGCTTCGGCCTCCCGAGGGACTATCCCATGGTCGCCCCGAGCTATGCCGAGATGCGTTCGGAACTGGCCCGGTCCATCGGCCTCGGACAGGTGGGCGGCCAGTCGAAGCGTGCCGGTCGGGGCAGCAAGGCCGCCTGATTCAAGTCTCCGAAACGAGAGAAACCCGCCGATCGCGAGACCGGCGGGCTTTTTTTCTATCCCAAGCTCTTCTTCATCTCGTTCAGCAACTCGATGAGCGCGGGATCCAGGCGAACCGTGACCTTCGGCTGGCCCTCGCTCTCAATGAGCCGGTTGTCCGGGATCTTGAAGTTGGCCTTCCTCAGGGCAGCCGCCTGTGCGCGGGAGAGCGTGAAGGGCTCCCCACCATGGCTGCGCTTGCCACTCTTCGTCACCGCCCTGCCGTTCTCCAGGTGGGCATGCACTTCCTGGTTCGGGGCGTGGGGCTGATCGATGCCGATCCGCTCGTGGTTACTGACCTCGATGTACTTCCGGCCTTCCTCGACACGCTGGGCGGCTTCACGCTCTGCTGCGAATTCGGACAGCCCCTTGATCAAGCGCTTCGCCCTCGTGGGCCGGTTCGGATTGAGGATGCCCTTCATCTTCATAGTGGGCCTCACCGACTGAATGGTTGGCCGTCTACCAGCGCGGGAGACGCGCGGGCAAGGATTCTACCATCGATGAATCAGCCCAGGGATGTTGGTCCCGTTCGGCCCGAAGTTGGTCAGGGCCATGGCACATGCGCGATCCTGCTCCTTCATCATGCCCCGGAATACTGAAAGCTGCACGGCCATGAACTCGGGATCCTGCATCAGGACCTTGATGTCGATGCCGCGCTCAGTTGCCGCCGCGTTCAGCGCCGGTATATCGACGGTCAGATCCGGGCACTTGTTCGACACGAACGACATGACCCCAGCGAACGCCGCCATCACCTGCGTTTCCGGCGACAGCGCGTAGGACGGCGTCGGCAGCAGGGAGAGCGCCAACGCTCCGGCGATGAACGCGCGCATTCGGTATCCTTCCACGCCATCGACGCCCGTGGCGCCCCAGTTTCCCGCAACGCTAACCGAAAGCCTGCGCCGTAACTAGACGTTGACGACTGCCTGCTTCAGCAGGCGCGACAGGCCATCCCAGTCTGATTTGACCGGAGGCCGAAGCCACGGATCTGACAGACCGACTTCCTCGCATGTGAGTTGGCCGCGACCGTAGTTGCATGGGGCACAGGTCACCAGGACGTTGCTCGGATCGCTGCTGCCCCCCCTGGCATGCGGGAGAACGTGATCCCACTGGAGTTCGAGCACCTGGAGCGCGGCGTGTCGGCTGGCGTTGGTCAAACCCCATCGAGCTGCTTCCGGATAGTGGCGCATCAGGGCCTTACGAGCATCAGGCAGAATCACCGGAGCGCCGCAGAACCTGCACGTGAATCCGTCCCGGCGGATGATCGCCAGCTTGGCGGCTGTGCTCGGCATCCGAGGTTTCAGGCGGTTGGCGGCCGGAATGTCGGGAGTCGAGCGCGGTCCGCTCCATGGACCTCCGGTGCCCCACATAGTGTCAGCCCAGGCAAGGATCTCCGGGCGATCGGCAGCTCGGATCAGATCGGCTGCCAAAAGAGGGTGGCCGTCGAGATGCGCTGTGACAGCCGCGTCTAAGCCGCGGATCGATTCGAAGACCGCCGGAATGGGTTCTGCGAAACAGACTCTCACGAACGCTGTGGCTCCGCATGAAAGATGGCTTCCCTCCACCTCGATAGCAGGTATTGGTCAGCTTAGCTCGACATAGCAGCCGGACAGGTACCATGACCGCAGGACCGATGGTCTTCGTCAATATCGGATGGATGAAGAACTATGCTGGTGCGACTGCCGATGATCAACCCGTAGGCGGCCATGGCTATCTGAAGGATGGAAACATCGGCCACGAAGTCTTCAACTTTAAACCGTTGCGCGACAGCGTCTATGGTTACGTTCCACGCGCGGCGCGGATCAATCTCAAGAACCTTGGCGGGGCTACGTCCGATGAGTTGATCGCACCTGTGACGGTCGTGTGGATTGCCCGGAATCCCAGCAACAAGAAAACCTACATCGTCGGATGGTACAAGAACGCGACGGTGTTCCGAAACAACGATCATATCAAGCTGACACGTGAACGCGGCTTTGATGTTGTCTACCAGATCACTGCACCAGCCGATGACGCAACCTTGCTGTCAGTCGATCGGCGCCAGTTCATCATTCCAACGGAGAAGGCTGAAGGCAATCTGGGCCAGAGCCCGGTCTGGTATGGCGGAAAGGATGAGTTCCGGGCGAGGGTCGCGGCATATATCGCGGGAGGCGGTGTGTTCACCGCGACGAAGAAGGGCGGATCGAAAAGCCCAAAGCGCCAAACTGATCCCGAGTTGCGCAAGCGGATCGAGCTTGCTGCGGTTCGCCACGCGACCGCCTACTACGAATCGATCGATGGCGGGTCTCAGGTCGTCGATTCCGTAGAGAAGGATGGAGTCGGCTGGGACCTGAACGTGACGGCTCCCACCGGGGCGCTGCTGAAGGTTGAGGTGAAGGGTCTCAGCGGCCGCGATCTGGTGGTGGAACTCACGCCAAACGAATACAAGAAGATGAAGAGCCTGGAGCACCGCGCGCAGTACGTCGTTTACGTCGTCACTGAAGCCCTAACCGCCAGCGCGCGAAGCCATGTCTTCCGGCACAACGCCGAAGCCAGCAAGGGTGGCAAACTCGTCTGGGCTACGCTCGATGGCCGCGTGCTTGAGATCGTCGAGATCATGGCAGCGCGGTTGTCAGCACCATATGAGTAAGGCGCATCAGGATGACCCCTAGCGTGGCCAGGGAAGGCCCAGGACGGCCGTGGGGCGATTTTCGCCACCAGGATAGCTCAGACGGCTGGCCCGGTTGTGCGAGCCTCCAGAAGCGCATCTCGAAACTCTCAAACGAAAATCCCCGGCAAATTTCTCCGCCAGAGCCACACTTTAATTTTGCATTTTAAATAGTCCTCGGCGGACTCTTCGGGTCAACGCCCAGTCGTTAAGACGGACCGCGTCGCCCGCTGCCGGTATCTTTTCAGCCTGAGCACTTCCGGAACGTGTCGTGACGGAAGCCAATCGTCTTGTCGGCGTTGAACTTGATGGCTTCGTTCGAGGACATCCGCTCCCCCTCGCTGACGCACATCAGCTTCAGCCGGACGACGGTTCCCGCCTCTTTCGAATCCATGACGATGCAGTCGGATTCCTCGGCTTGGAGCTTCAGGCCGTTGAAGAAGAGGCTCTGGTCCATGTCGCGCGCGGCCTTACAGGTCTGGCCGGTGCTGGCCCAGGTGCCCTTCAGCGCCTCGGTGTACATGCCCTTGCCACCGGCTGCCGGGACAGGCGCCGCACTCTTCACGACGTACTCGGTGCCGTCCAGATTGATCGAGCCCTTGGCGCAACGATGCCAGTCCTGCTCAGCGGTGGTTTGCCCAGTCTTGCCCAGGCACCACCCGAGAGGCTTCATTTGGGCACCGACTGTTTCTCGCTGATCGCACGCCTTCATCGTCGAGGGCTTGTCCCCGGATTCACCGCGACACTTCTGATCCAGCTTCTCCCACCGGCTCGCGACTGCCTTCGCTCCGGGGGACATGGCGGCTGGGAGAGACATCGCCTGGGCGGAAAGAGCGAGTAGAGCACCAGGGGCGAGACAGAGACTCAACAGTTTCAAGGCGTTTCCATCCAAAGCTTGGTATCACACGAGAGGTAGCACAAACTAACTCGATCCAAAATTATCATAAGGCGACGGGGCCGCATGCCGAGCAGTTCGAAAAAACAGCGGATCACCGCCACAACAAACGTCGACAGATGTCGGGGGGCTTCGCCCCGCGGCGTGTGATCGACGCGATGATCAGCAGCAAGGAATTCGAGCGCGTCAATCGATCGCCTGTCCCGGATCGCGAGCGTAGTCCGGTCGAGGAGCACGCGAATCTCAGCGTTGGAGATCACAGGAACCGGAGCTTAAATTCGAGCACCCGGTCCTCGGTCAGGGTGAACGTACCGGCCGGGGCCCCACTGCCCGGATAGTCCTCGATAGTCGCATTCTCTCGAATGCCCCATGTTTCCAACTAGTCAACGATACTCTCTATGTTCATGCTGATCGGATATGAGGCAAACTGTATTCAGGACGAAATTGGTATTGTTCCTCTACGGCGTATGCCGGTGCAAGTTGGCCGCGAATATTTTTCTGTGATTATGTGCGTACTCTAAATTGCGAACGATCGATCTTCATCCACTGCCCGTGTGGGCGCCTGCGGCGCAGTGGTTCAAAGGGTGTAGGCTTCGAGAAAAGGGCCAATCGAGATTTCATCGTCTCGATGACGGAGAGGCCGATCGCTTCGAAATCGGCGGCGCGTGGAACCGGGTGAGGCCGGAGGGCTCGGGCGGGAGGAGCGCGGCGTCGTGAGATCCTGTCGCGGCGCGTTCGGCGCCGCTAAAGGATTGATCCGGAAACATCACACCATGAATATGGCAGGGCGGGCCGCGCCCGCCACTGCGCTCGGCGATCTCCGCTGGCGACCGCACTGCGCTCGCCGCTCCGGCGCCTTGCATCCACCGCTGCTTTTCTCATCGAGGTCTCATTAATTACGACATCTCGGAAAAGAAATCGGTCGCTCGACGCGCTATATTCAAATCCATCCACTCATACTCTTATAGACATGCATCGGACGGATTTAGAAAAAGCAACACAACACGACGTCGACATCAACTGCACCATCCTCGAAGGACCACCGGGCAGCGGGAAGACGATGGCGATGCTCGCAGAGATCGCGCAGACGCCCGGGCGTTACCTTGTCGCCGCGCCACGAACAGACCTGTGCGACGAGCACGCCGTGAGACTGCGAGACCACGACGTACCGGAGATCCTCGTCATCCACTCGGACCAGTCCGTGCGTGGCGACATCGATCGGCGGCTGCGCGAGGCACTTGAGCGCACCGACCCGCACCTCGTCGTCGTCTGTACCCACACCGGCCTGATGGGCTTGGGTCGAAACGACGTCGATGGATGGCACGTGAAACTTGACGAGTTGCCGGAGGGCGCCGTTTTAGCAGGCGCGGTCGGGCTTGCGGCGAGCTGGCCGAGCATGTCGAAGCGCTACTCCCTGGTCCCCACGGCTGAGGAAGGCTGGTCGCGCCTTGAGTGCCGCCCTGACGCTATCGATCTCGGCCTAGGGCAGCTCACCGCCGACGTCAGTGCCGATCTCCTTCCGCTACACCGGATCGCCGAGTCCCGCGGGCGCACGGTCGAGGTTTGCCTCGCGGATTGGCAGGACGCTGCGGTCGGTAACCAAAAAATCCCTTGGCGATCTCTGTGGTCGATCGCCGCGCTTCGCGGCTGCGCCAGTCTGACAGTGGCAGCAGCCAGCTACCGGGGCAGCATAGCCGAACGTGCGGTTGCACGCGACGGTGGAGTGCGGATCACGTTCGATTCGGTCAGAGTCGCCCGCGAGGGACAGCCCCAAATCCGGATCCACTGGTATGCCACGCACGAAGGCTCAACTTCCTGGTGGGATACGGAGACAGGCAGTTACTGCCTCGTCCAAATATCCAGGCACTTGGAGGCCATCGCATTCAGTGGATACTGGACCAGCAATGATAAATTGCGCCCATACTTCGTTCACCGATTCCCTGGCGAGAATTGCAACCCTCGTGTCGCCGGGACGAACAGCCTTATTCACCATACAGCCTGTGCGATCATCTACTCGGCGAAGGCCTTACCGAGCGACGGGCCAATCATCGATGTATTCCAGATCAGCGACGACGTCATCTGCGAGGCCCGCGAGGACGAAGACATCTACCAGTTCGTCACTCGGGGCATGATCCGCGAACCCAAATATGCCGGGCCCTACGACGTGTACGTCTACAACCAGTCGCAGGCGAATCGGCTGCGGGCCCGCCTCTCGGGGTCCGGATACACGGACGTCGTCACAGTCTCGGTGCCGGAGGCGGGCATACTCGATATCGAGCGGCCGACTTCAAAGCACAAAGGAGCTGTCGACATCGACATCGAAACTGCGAAGGAGCGGGATGCCCGCAGACGAGAGAAGGAGGCTGCGCGGGGTCAGAAGCGGCGAGCCGCTGAAAAGGCCAAGAAGATTGCGGAGGGTAGCTACGTGCCACCCGGACGGCAGCCGCGCGCGGGCCGTGTGGCAAACAACGAATGCGGTGGCGCGAGTTGATGAGAGGCCAAAAGGGAGGATGCAATCTTTGTAACCGACACCCGCATAGGACCGATATCGAGTTCGGACGAAGAATGCTCCCCGTCGAACCTTGGGCATCGGCACCAAGCGCGCCTGAATGTGATCGACGTCCCCCAACGCTGACGTCGACACAGACGGTCACCCAGCGTCGTCGACAACCTGCTTGGCTGTCATCGCCGCACGCACCCGCTGCACGGTCGAGGTGCCAGCACCGGTTCGGCGCGCCGTCTCGCGGATGCCGACCCCGGATGCCAGCAGCGTGCGGACCGCCTCGGCCTTGCTCTCCTCCAGGGGCCGTCGTCCGAGGCGCGTCCCCTTCGCCTTTGTGCGTTCCAGCCCAGCCAGCACTCGGTCGCGGATCATCGACCCCTCAAACTCGCTGAAGACGGATATCATCCCGAACAGCGCCCGGCCGGACGGCGTCGTCGAGTCGAGCGCCTGGGTGTGGCAGTAGAGGCCGCCCCCGCGGGCCTGGATCTCGGCGAGGAAGCCGACGAGGTCCTGGAGCGAGCGTCCCAGGCGACAGATCGACCAGACGGCGATGACGTCGAACTCCCGGCGGGCAACCCCACGCAGAAGGGCATCGAAGCCCGGCCGCCGATCCCGCCCCTTGGTGCCGGACACGCCCGCATCGGTATGGACGGCGACCACCGTCCAGCCGAGCCTCAGTCCCACCTCGGTCAACTGCCGGAGCTGGTTCTCGGTCGTCTGACCCTTGTCGGTCGACGTTCTGGCGTAGATGGCGACGCGCTGCATCTTCGCACGGTGCCAACGATCCCAGGTCCGTCAACCAAAACCAGATGATTAAGGGACACGGCGAAACGGGCCCGGCCGCAGAAGGAAAATGGACGCCGAAAACGAGAGGGATTCTGGGACAGGGGCACACTCGGTCAGCCGCTGGACGGACGAACCGCTATCGAACATGTGGGTCGGCGGGGAGGTCGAAGGCGATACGGTGATCAACTTAACCTCAGAGACACCGCTTTACTGCCGACGTCGACGACAGCGGTGTCACCGCATCGTCGATGGTGCCGCCGATCCGCGACGAAATTTTCGCCTTTTAGCCATCACAAGCGTCCTAAAACTCTGGCGTCGTGCCGGACCTTCGGACCTTGAGCGCACGGGCTATACACCCAGTCACAAAATCAGTGACGATCAAATGTCGTAGGCACCCTACAAGTGGCAACGGAAGCTAAATATTGACGCCTTGTCATAAAGCAAAGATTTTCCGCCATCACCGATTGGGCATTCGAAGGAAAAATAGGGTTCCTTCGAAGCAACCGCGCATAGATGGTTCAACGAGTTTGAATCGGCTCTTGCAATAGGTTCACTGCGGATGAGGTGCCTATCTTGACCTCTCACGTCGTCCACATGGCAAAAGTCGATCGGTGTCTGCAATTGGCAACAGTGCCGAAAAGCCTTTGTGCATCAGATGCGTGTGCCGAATTCCCACGTAGCTACCTATGGTTGGGCCATGGCAGATGCTCTCGTCGCAACCTCAAGTTGAAAAATTATATCGACAGGCTTTAAGCCGCCATGATAGCGGTGGGATAAGGGTGGCTATAACAAAGCATACTTGAAGATCGGATGATGATGTCTATCGCCCGAGATCAAAAATACGAGCGCTTTCGTGAAATCTTGTCGGCGCCATACGACAATATAGATCCGCCGAGCTTTCCGGTATACACGACGGATAAGCACTTTAATATTGAAGATTATGCACAAGAAAGCGCAAATCACTCAGTCGAGAGCTTTGATAATTTAGCAAAAGCTTTGCCGGACGAATTATTCATGGATCTTGGCTGCGGCAGACGCGCGGTCACTTTGGATAATGTCCTCTATGTTGAGGTATATCCATCAGTATCTGCGGACCTTATAGTCGAGCCAAATTGTCGATATCCCATAAGAGACGCTTCTCTCCGCGGCATTGGGTGCTTCGCAGTCCTGGAGCATACCAGAAAACCCTGGCTTGTCGTTCAGGAAATGCGTCGAATGCTGAAACCCGGCGGACAAGTTTTTATTGATTGGCCATTTTTGCAGCCTGTGCATGGGTATCCGTCGCACTTCTTCAATGCGACACGCGAAGGACTCACCTCGATCTTCGAAGATGAAGGGTTCTCAGTTGATCTTGCTTTCACTGGAGCGCATCAAACAGCAGCTTACAGCATACAATGGTTGCTTGGCCGTTTCGCCCACAATCTAAACGATCCAGGATTGAGGCAGAATTCTCGTAGACGATCGTCGGGAAGTTCACCGAGCCGGTGGACAGGGACGCCATGTCGGGCCGGTGCTTGAGCGAGAGGCCGCGGGCCGCCGGATCGCGCCCGCGCCCCCCCGTGGAGAACTGCACGATCATCCCTGGGCAGTGCTCGCGCAGCCCCGCCTGCACGGCGGCGAACTTGTCCGGGTCGGAGGAGGGCGACTCGTCGTCGTTGCGCACGTGGATGTGGCAGAGCGTGGCGCCCGCCTCGAAGGCCTGATGCGTCGACTCGACCTGCTCGGAGACGGTGACCGGAACGGCCGGGTTGTCGGTCTTGCGCGGCACGGAGCCGGTGATTGCCACCGCGATCACAACGGGCACCTCGCTCCGGGATCCTGCCATCCGCCTGTCCTCCCTGCCTCTTGGAATTCGGAATCCCGGATAGCGCCGCGCAAGCCGGATCTGAACCGCCCGGCGCGGGCGGCAGATCCGTCTGCGGGACATCTCGGGCCGGATGACAGCCCGGACCCGTGTCCCGACGGACTTGTGTCTCGCCGGCGCTTGCCGCACCTCTTCCGGCCGCGAGGCACACGATGAACGACACGATCCTGGTCCTGAATGGGCCGAACCTGAACCTGCTCGGCAAGCGCCAGCCCGAGATCTACGGCCGCGACACCCTGGCCGACGTCGAGGCCCTGTGCCGCGAGACCGCCGCCGGCTTCGGGCTCACGGTCGATTTCCGCCAGAGCAACGCCGAGCACGTGATGATCGACGCGATCCACGATTTCCGGGTCGGCTCGGCCGGTATCGTCATCAACGCGGGCGCCTACACCCATACCTCCGTGGCGCTCCTCGACGCGCTCAACACCTGCGAGGTGCCGGTGATCGAGTGCCACATCTCGAACGTCCACCGGCGCGAGGCCTTCCGCCACCACTCCTACATCTCGCTCGCCGCCACGGCGGTTCTGGCGGGGTTCGGGACGCACGGCTACGCGCTCGCCATCCGCCACCTCGCGCATCTGCGGTCCGGCAAGCCTGCATGAGGCGCGGATAGCGCCGCGATCAGGGTTGACGCTGGCGGAGACAGGGCGGAGGAGGGCGGTCAGGCCCTAGTTTCACGCGCGCTCCCCGGCCGGACCGGTCCTCATGGCCCCGGAGAGCGCCTCAAGCGGAGCGCGCACGCCGCATGACCAGCCCCTTCCTGCCCCTCGACCGGACCGTCATCGCCCGCGAGGCGGCCAAGATGTTCCTCGAGATCGGTGCCGTCCTCTTCTACAAGGACGAGCCGTTCAAGTTCACCTCCGGCTGGGCAAGCCCGGTTTACACCGACAGCCGGAAGATCATCTCGTTCCCCCGGCTGCGCTCGACGCTGATGGACTTCGCCACCGCCACGATCGTGCGCGAGATCGGCTACGAGAAGCTCACCCACATCGCGGGCGGCGAGACCGCCGGCATCCCCTTCGCGGCCTGGATCGCCGACCGGATGATGCTGCCCATGCAGTATATCCGCAAGAAGCCCAAGGGCTTCGGCCGCAACGCCCAGATCGAGGGCGAGATCGTCGACGGGGCCCGGACGCTGCTGGT
>NZ_BACT01000546.1:0-4754 GCF_000333255.1 Methylobacterium sp. B1
GCCAGGGTTCTTCGGGCCTTGGTCTGGAAGCCCAGCGCCGCGCCGTCACCGATTACCTCAACGGCGGGAAGTGGACGCTGATCTCCGAGGTGGTCGAGGTCGAGAGCGGCAAGCGCAATGACCGCGTGAAGCTGGCAGAGGCGCTGAAGCTGTGCCGCCTGCACAACGCCACGCTCGTGATCGCCAAGCTCGACCGCCTGTCTCGTGACGCCGCGTTCCTGCTGAATCTCCAGGCGGCTGGCGTTCGGTTCGTCGCGGCCGATATGCCGGAGGCGAACGAGATGATCGTCGGCATCATGGCGGTGGTCGCTCAGGCTGAGCGCAAGATGATCAGCACCCGCACCAAGGCGGCTCTCCAGGCAGCTAACGAGCGTGGTCAGGTTCTGGGTGGGGATCGGGGCGTGAAGCCGTCCCACGCGGCGGCTGTGAAGGGCGCTACGGCACTCAAGGCCAAGGCGACGGCGCGGGCGGCGGACCTGAGCGAGATCATCGCGGAGATCAAGGCTGAGGGTGCGGTCTCGCTGCGGGAGATCGCGGCTGGCCTGAACGCCAAGGGCATCCCGACTGCGCGCGGTGGCGAGTGGAGCGCCGTCCAGGTCTCGCGGGTGCTGTCTCGGGTCTGAGCCACCCACCATCACCGGCAAGGCTCAGGAGCCCCTGGAGAGCGATCTCCGGGGGCTTTCTCGTTACCAGGACACCTCAGGAGCGTTGAACCGGAGTTTGAACCCAAGAGCCGCGTTCGGATCGTCGATGTCGACCAGGACGACGATATTGCCCTCGGGTTCGCTCAGCATGTGAATCACCGCCGCAGAAGCGTTCAGCTCGAACCAGTCGAGCGAGCGCAAGTCGCCCGTAGCGAGAATGACGGTCCGCCTGGCCATAGGCTCGGAGTACGACCAACTATCGCGATGGCTGTGGCGCGGATGATCCCTGAGCGCCCGGTCCAGATCGCCATCAATCGCCGTATAAAGGTTGTAGACGGGCATCACGCGGCCTCGATGGCGCGATTCACGAGCCCCATTGCGCGGACGCTCTCAACGACCGCGGCGTGACCACGATCACCGGAATCGTCTGGACCGCGTGGCGTGTTCGAGACTTCCTCAGGACTTGTCGCGAAGCGTCCTGATCACCATGTTCAGAGATTGGGTCAGAGTATTGGCCATGATCAACCGCAATTAAATTGAAACCTATTGGGTTGCGTCCAAAGCATTTGTGGGCGCGACGTTTGAGGACAACTTGTGTCGTCTTCGCGCGAAAGCGGCTGGTCAGGGTCGTCGGGGGAGAATTGCCTCACGCGCGAGGCTTTGGTCGCATCGACGGCATCTTTTCTAGCCTACCAATTGGTAGGTTCTGACCAGAAATTCTTGATTCTCCCTCTGCAACCGTCTCTCCACGCTCTGTAGCGCCCCTCTTTTCATGATCGGTGTTCATTATTGACGGCATCGTTTGCCGCAGTATTTCACATAGTTTGAAACAATATTACATGACTGAACTCGATCACGCTGTTTACACGGTTTGCCGGTACTGGAGCATCTACCGTTTCTGCTTAAAGGGCAGCTCTTGTGGGATTGACCGCGCCTATCCGGATGATCATTTCCGCAGGTGTCGTAAACCGTCCGAAACGACCGCCGTGCGTGCAGCGTTTCACATGGTCTGTCAGTTTGTTTTCGCAAACAACCATGTCTACTGGTGGTCGCGTGCCGATCTTGAGAACAGAAACTATTACACTCCGGAAGATGAGAAAGACGAAGAAGCCTTCGCCGAGATCGAACCTTGGCTACAAGAGCATTGCCCCAGCTTCACCGGACTGGGCCCGCTCATCGGGATTCAGGATGACGACGAAGCCTTCGCCTACAGGATGCGGTTCGGCTAATCAGTGCAGGTGCTGAGGCGCCTGTCCGCCAGAGGGAGCATTACAGGTTTTCCAACCGTACCGCGTGATGGGCGGACGCTTGGCCAGCGACTGACAGATATCTGCGGTCTGTTGGGGCGTGAAATACTTCACGCAGTAGTCCAGGGTGAAGGCGCTGGCGTCTTGCCCAATCTTGAGATAGCCGATGCCGTCGATGCACGCTTGCTTATACCGCTCTTCACGGATCGGGGCCTCTTCCTCGTACTTTTTAAGCCACGCAGCTCTCTCAGCGGCCCGCAGGTTGTTCTGATGCCAAGCGTAGGTCTGAAAGGCCGCGAGGGTTAGGAGTCCGGATCCCATGGTCCCGACGACAGCGTGAATCAATAGACCTTTGCGGCGCATGCGGCGGCCGTAGGCGAACCACACGATCAGGGGGACAAAGACAAAGCTGGTAAGTTCGACGATATTCTCGCCGATGAATTTGAAGATCGCGGCCACTATCCCGCAGATCATCATAACCAGCACCAAGGCCAGGAACGGCGGTATCGTTGGGACTTGTCTGACGCGGATATGGATCTCTTGATCGCTCATCGGACTCCGCCCTCAGTAGGCCAGCGAGAAGGTTTTGCGGCCGGTCGGGTTGATCCGTGATTCACTGGGTCGCGCGACCTTGGACACGAAGGTCACGTTCTTCGCGGTGAACTTGATGCTCGACGGGTCCTGGCCGACGCTGATGAGCTGCCGCTTCACGCCCCAGCCTGTCTCGACCTCTTCCGTCAGGATGGCAGCGCTCTGGACGGCATTGCCGGTGGCGTCGGGCAGGTAGGTGACGAACACCAGCGCGTGCTTGTTGTCGGGTGAGCGGAAGATCTTAAAGGTGGTGTCCTCGGTGATCTTGCAGTCGATGGGGTCGCCGTTCGGATTCACGCACCCGAACGCCTTGTCGCCTTTGAACATGAACTGGGCGATGCCCAGGTGCCCATCCTTCGAGGCTGCTGAGGCGGCCAGCGGAGCCAGGGTCGCGATCAGGGTCAGTACGATACGGCGCATGGGTCTTCGGTCCTTGCTTGGTAGCTTGACCGTAAAGCGAACAACCTAATGGAAAGCTGAGCGATCTTATTGAGGATCGATGTCGTGGGCCGAGAGGATTCACGGCGACATAGTCAGATCTTATTCATGCTGAGTCTTAGGTAGGCGGATTCATATTCGAAGGTCAGCGCAGGCAAGTCAGCCCGTTTTCCAGATGGCCGAGAGCCTTGGCGCCCCGATAACCGAGCAGAAAGAATACCGGTGCTAGAAGCTCTGGAAACAATGAGAGGCTGCGTCTGCAATGAGCGGGGAGGGACCGGTATATAAACTTCAAGAGCAGGCGGGCAAATGGCAGCTTCTAACTACGCTTTCGTCGATGGAACAGGCGGCAGAAGTGCTGCGGTCGCTCGGATCGAACGCAGGTTTTACAGAAGTGACTGTCGAGGTGTACGACGCCAAGACCAGAAACTTCGTTGCCAAGGACAAAATATCTGTCGGAACGGACATCGCGGAGGATGATGAGGGCGATACGGATGAGGTTGAGGGCTGGAGGTGTATTGCGCGCGGGTACAGGGAGCTGAATGAAAAGACACAGCAAACGATTGCTGGCGTCCTCATCGTATGTGGCATCGCGACACTATCGTGGTTGTACTCAGCTACGAAGCTCGCGTTTTCTGTTGCCGCCGTCTTTCTCGGAACGTCCGAGACACCGCGTCGTGTCGCGTCTCAGCAACCTCCGGCGGTTAGCGAGTCTCCGGCGAGACCGCCTCAAGCTCCGCACGCCAATCCGGCACCGACTCCAAGAGCCGCCGAAAGGCAGCTTGCCCCGCCGCCGCCACCTCCACCGGCAACAGGCAAGACATTTAAGTACGAGACAGAGGTCGGATACACGGCCAAAATCTTGACCGATCCCGTCATTCGTCGAGAACTTGCCGCGAACGCTGGAACGGGACGAGTGGAGTTCCAGGAGTTCAGGATCTATAGCCGAGACATGAGCGAGTATGAGCAAGGCGGGCGCGCCCTTGCTCTCAACGATGGCAGCATGAGTCCTGCGACGCAGATTACATGCAGACTGTCGGCCTCGAAGAGCGACGTGTTTGCGCGCCAGATGAAGTTCGGTCTTACAGTCCTGGGCGGTACGATCAAATCGTATGACCGATCCGGCGGGCTCGTCCTTGACCCATGTGATTACACTGAAAAGTGAAAACTGGCGTGGCGAATTACTAGTACTGGATCTCCAACTCGTCCGGCTGGAAGATCCACGTGTCCGACATGCTGGTGTCCTTTGATGGTGCTGGATCGCAGTACACCCCGACCTTCGATACCCAAGTCCAGCACCATAGTCGCTTCGGCAGCGCCTTGTTGATCCACCGGCCCTCGATCGTCACCGGTCTGGCGGCGGGTTTCGGGCGGACCAGAATGGCAGAATGCTGGACCGCTTTGTCCGCGGGGCATTGCCACCACGGCACAGGGTCGAAATCCTGGAGCCTAATCCAGAACGCTGAGGACCCCGTGTTCGCGGTGTCGATAACCTTGAGCCTGACCTTCGAGGGGGATGAATCATCGACCTGGGCTTCGACCCGAACGCGCGTCTTGGCGGTTCGCTGTCCGAGAAGCCCATCCCATTTTTCGGGACCGGTCTGTTTCAGCTCGCTGATGCGCCAAGGCGGAGCCTTCTTGTCCACCTCGCGGTCGCCGGTCTTCAGGTAGCCTTCGAGCCCGATAAGGCTGGGCCTTTCCTTCAAGCGGCAGGCTTCGGGCTCGCGGAGGCTGGTCGCGCTGATGAGCTTGCACCCGCAGCGCTCCAAGGATCCCAGATCCTTCGGAGCAGAAGGTGGCGTTGCCCTATCTGTAGCCGGTTGAGTGAGGTCCG
>NZ_BACT01000545.1:0-20261 GCF_000333255.1 Methylobacterium sp. B1
CCCGTCCCGATGGAACACGTTCAGGGCGATACCGTCATCGAAGCGCAGCCGGTCGAAGAGCGCCCGGAAATGCGCGAGTCTGATCGATCCGTACACGATCCCCGCGAAGGAACCGTCTGCCGTCTGGATCCGCCGGGTCATGCGGATAATGCTCTCCCCGGTCAGACGGGACTGAGTCGGTCCAGTAAGGATCAGACCCGCATCGGGATTGGACTTGTGGATCTGGAATTCCGGCAGCGTGCTCAGGTTGGGCCGGTTCTGCAGGTTGGGATCGCTCGTCAGTTGGACATCACCCGCCGCATCCGTGACGGTGATCGGGCCGAGACCGGAGCCCGCGACGGCGGTGTCGAACACGGCCAAGCGTCTGAGTTCCGGGTCCAGAATTATGATATCCGCGCGGTGCGCCAAGCGTGCGGAACTCTGCAGGGAGAGATCGTAAACCCGCAGGCTGTGGCCGACCCCCTCCTCGATCACGGCCAGGAGGTTCGCGGCGTTGCGGCGCGCATTGTGCCAAGCGACATCGCGGAGATCAAGGCAGAGATAGACCCCGAGCAGCGTCAGGCAGAGCAGCAGGCACGTGCCCCCCAGCGCGATCAGACGCGAGGCGCGATCGGCGAGGTGGACTCGGATCGCTGTGGCAGTCGCGCGCAGGACCATGGGCTCGATCGGGTTGCCGCCGGCCCCGGCAACCGGGGAGCGGACTTGCTATCGACCCGAATTCTGAGTCCCGAATATTGAAAAAGGAGTTATTTTAGGAATTAAGAAGCGTCCGATTTGCGCCAATATAGATCAATCGGCACCAGGTCTGTAAGTGCTGCCGCGTCAAGTCAGCGGTCAGCCGGATTTCGAGCACCGTCGATCAGGCCCGCGATGGGGTGGCGAGCGCCGGGCCGTCACCGATCGGCGGCGTCAGTCGCCGATCCCGAACAGCTTTTCGATGAAGTTGCGGTCATCCTTCTGAGCGCGCCGCGCCGGCGCGGACTGGCGCGGCGCGGGCGCCTCCGGTTCGCCCAGGATCTGCCCGAGGAGCCCGCCCGGTGCAGGCGGCGCGGCACTCGCCACCGAGGCGGTCGTCTCCGGCTGCCTGCGCCAGCGGTTGAGGCCGGGGAGCGGGACCGGAGTCTGCCCCTTCAGCGCCTGGGTCATATACGACTTCCAGATCTCCGCCGGCAGATTGCCGCCGGTGACCTTCTTGGTCAGCTCGCCGTCGTCGTTGCCGAGCCAGACCCCGGTGACGAGGCTGCCCGAGAATCCGATGAACCAGGCATCGCGGTAGTCCTGCGTGGTGCCGCTCTTGCCCGCCAGGTCCCAGCCCGGGATGTCCGCCTTCTTGCCGGTGCCGCTGACGAAGACCTCGTGCATCATCGCATTCATCATGCCGTCGGCGTTGGCATCGATGACCCGGCCGAGACCGTTGTCGGAGCGCTTGTACAGGACCTTGCCGCCCTGGCTCTTCACGGCGGTCACCACGTAGGGGATCACGCCGGTGCCCCCGTTGGCGAAGGCCCCGTAGGCGCCGACCATCTCCAGCAGCGTCACTTCGGAAGTGCCCAGGGCGATGGAGCCGTTGGCCTGGAGCGGCGAGGTGATGCCGAGGCGCTGGGCGGTCTGCACCACGGTCTTCGGGCCGACCTCCTGGCCGAGCCGCACCGCGACGGTATTGAGCGAATGGGCGAGCGCCGTCCGCAGGGTGACAGGCCCCTCGTACCGGTGCGAGTAGTTCTCGGGGGCCCAGTTGCCGATCCGGACCGGCGCGTCCTCGCGGACCGTGTCGGGCGTGGCGCCGTGCTCCACGGCAGCGAGGTACACGAAGGGCTTGAACGAGGAGCCGGGCTGGCGCTTCGCGGTCGTGGCACGGTTGAACTGGCTCTGGGCGTAGTCGCGCCCGCCGATCAGCGCCCGGATCGCGCCGTCGGGCCGCATCGAGACCAGCGCGCCCTGGCCGACATTGAAGCGCGCGCCCTTGGCGTTGAGCTCGTCGGTGAGCACCTTCTCGGCGGCGGCCTGGAGGACGGGATCGACGGTCGTCTGGACCGTGATGTCGGTGTCGAACTTGCCGACGTAGTCGTCGAGCACGTCCATCACGAGGTCTGCGACGTAATTGGCCGAACCGCCGCCGCGGGCATTGGTGGGCTTCGCCGGCTGGGCGAGCGCCACCTTCACGTCCTGCGGCGCGGCGAAGCCGAGTTCCTGCATCGCGGCAAGCACCTGGGCGGCGCGGGCCTGGGCAGCCGGGAGGTTGCGGTTCGGAGCGAGCCGCGACGGCGCCTGAACGAGGCCGCCCAGCATCGCGGCCTGCGCAAGGCTCACCTCCTTGGCGGGCTTGCCGAAATAGCGCTGCGCGGCCGCCTCGACGCCGTAGGCGCCGGCGCCGAAATAGACACGGTTCAGGTAGAGTTCGAGGATCTCGTCCTTGGTGTACTTGTGCTCCAGCCAGAGCGCGAGGATCGCCTCCTGGATCTTGCGCGAGGCAGTCCGCTCCTGCGTCAGGAACAGATTCTTGGCGAGCTGCTGCGTCAGGGTCGAGCCGCCCTGCGCGACGCCGCGCCGGGTCAGGTTCTGACCGATGGCGCGCAGGATGCCGACCGGATCGACGCCGAAATGCTGGTAGAAGCGCCGATCCTCGATCGCCACGAAGGCGCGCGGCAGGTAGGGCGGCAGCTCCTTGATCGAGACCACCCGGCCGCCGGTCTCGCCGCGATTGGCGAGCAGCGAGCCGTCGCTTGCCAGGATGGCGATGTTGGGCGGCCGCTTCGGCACCGCGAGCTGGTCGATCGGCGGCAATTGCGACGCGTGGTAGGCGATGAGCCCGGCAAGCCCGATCACCCCCCAGAGACCGAGGACGACGGTGCCGTAGACGATGCGGCCGAGCCAGGACCGCCGGCGTCGGCCACGACCCGAGGCCTTCGCCCGCCCGGTGGTCCGCGCCGGCGCCTTGTTCGGCTGCCGCGCTCCTCCGCCGCCCGATCGCTTCGCCACGCCGTCTCCTGCCCCCCCGGGACGGTCCTCCCGGGACAGGCGCAGATCGAGTTCGCCGCGATCCCGGACACGCCCCTCGGGCACGTCGAAGTTCGGCTCAATCCTGCCCCGACCCTTGGCCATGCATCCCGTCTACGAATGTTCCGCCGCAGCGCGTCTGTCGGGCGCGCCGCAGGACGGTTTCCGCACGCTAAATGCGGCGGTTTAAGGGGCCGTTATCGAAGCGTTCGGCGCCCGTTCCCCATCCCGCGCGCCGATACGCCCTAGCGTTGGGCAGGAGGCTGGACGACCGGCGCGCCGAGCACCCGTCGGGCCTCCGCGAGCAGCACGGAATGGCGGGCCGATTGCGGACCTGAGTCCGGCGTCTCACGGCCCAGCCGGGCGATGCGAGACCGGAACAGGCGTCGGCGCAGGCCGAACCAGCCGATGCTCATCAGCAGCGCCTGAAGCACGAGACGGACGGCCTCCGTCCGCTCGCGCTCCTCGGCGATCACAGCCGAGAGCGCCGCCTCGCGGCGAAGGGCAGCCTCCAGCTCCTCCCGGACGGCGGCGCGGGCCGCCTCGTCCTTGCGCGCCGCGTCGAGCTGGATCCGGCATTCCTGCAGCGCGCTGAGCAACAGAAGCTCCTGCGCGGACGCATCCCTCATCAAGGCCTCCTGGGGCGCCCTATCCCGTTCGACCACGGGTGGCTCCGCCCGATCATCGTCATGGCGGTGCCAAAACAGCCCGCACAGATCCGTGCGCGACGCCATAGCGAGCGCGGCCGCTGGCCGGAAGCCGCCGACCGGATTATTCGGCACGCGGACCGCGACGCAATGGGGAATCGGGGACGTGCAGATTCGGATCGCTCTGGCCTTCGGAGCCATCACGCTGGGAGCCGGCACGGTGATGCCCGCACCGGCCCGGGCCTATCAGCTCGACACGGTGAATCTGGTCGGCTGCGCCCAGGAAGGCGGCGTCTGCCGGATGCCCTACGCGACCAACGTCTATTACGGCGTGCCCGGCCGGACCAACGGTCGGCCGTTTCCTCAGGGCGGCGCCGTGCCCTGCAACAGCCAGACCTTCGGCGATCCCGCACCGGGCCAGGCGAAGAGCTGCTGGTACGCACCGCGCATCACTGCGGGCGGCTCCGGCGGTGGCGGGTACCGGAGCGACGATTACGACGACCGGCGCGACGCCTATCGCTATGGCCGCGACTACGACCGGCCGCGCGCACGCCGCCCGTACGACGACGATTATGAGCCTGGGCCGCGCCGCTACAGGGATGATCCGGACGACTATTGATCTCGATCTGAGAGCGCAGGCAAGGGATCGTATTTGCCCTGTTAACCCCCATCCGGCATCGTCCCGGACCGCGGAGATCGTCTCCGCGGACCCGCGGGTGCGGATGGGGGAGTCGATGAGGGAGAATCGCCGCGGCGTCTTCCGGAAGAACGCCTTCACCTTCGGCGCGGTCCTGCTCGACGGCGGCGAAGTCAGTTGCTTGGTCTGGGACGCGACCGAGGTCGGCGCCCAGATCGAGGTCGACGGCGATCATGTGGTGCCGGACCGCTTCCCGCTCCGCGTGAGCGCCGGCGCCGAGCCGCGCGCGGCGGCCGTTGCATGGCGGCGCAGCCGCCGGATCGGCATCGCCTTCGAGGGCTGAAGCCGCCCGTCTCAGGTCGCCTGCAGGACCGGGCGGGTCCGGGACTCCGACCCCACGAGTTGGCACCAGCGCGGCCGCACGAACAGCAGATCGAGCGCCGTGCCGCGAACCAGCCGCTCCAGGACCAGCGGCAGCAGCACCGCCACGGTCATGACGATGAGGCTTGCAAGTCCGATATCGGCGATGGCTCCGGTGCGCACGAGGATCTCCCGGGTCGCCGCCATGGGTAGCGAAAAGGCGAGATAGATCACGATCGAGCGCTGCCCGCAGGTTCGGACCGCCTCGGCGATCGGCCCCCCGACGCGGCCGAGGAGCGACGCCGCCACCACGATCGCGAGCGCACCGGCGGCGCCGAGGGCGAGGCTCACCAGCGGCAGGCTGGCGAGGGTCGGGTGATTCGGAAGGCCCGACGGAGTCAGCGCGAGCCAACCTTCCACGAACGCCCATGCGGCGAGGCCGCACAAGGCGAGCCGGACCCGGTGCCGGGCCGCGTCCGCGAGGGCGAAGATGCGGCCGGCGAACAGATAGCCGGCGACGAAGAAGACATATCGGGCGCAGAACTCCTCGATGAGGGTCGACTCGCTGCGGATGTCGGCAATCTGCAGCACGGCGGCACCGGCGAGCAGCACAGCGTCGGGCACGCGGCGCAGAGCCTTGGTGACGACCGAGAACACCGCGAGCAGATAGATGAACCACAGCGTCGAGTAGGGTTCGATCAGGGCATGGGCGAGATGCGCCGCGAAGGCCGTGGGGCCGTCATCGCCGGCGATCTTGCCGTATCTGGCGGCCGACTGGATCACCAGCCAGAGCACGTAGAAATAGGCGAAATGGACCACCCGGCGGTCGGAGAACAGGCGCCAGTCGCGGTCGATCACCCGCCCCATGAACAGGCCGGACAAAAGGAAGAAGTCCGGAATCCGGAACGGCTTCGCGAAGGCCACGACCGGATGGAGGAAACCTTCCCCGCCCATGGCGTCGCCGGTGCCCGTGACGGAATGCATCATGACCACCAGGAGGATGCAGATCCCCTTGGCGATATCGACCCAGGCGAGCCGATCACCCGTATCCCCGACCCCGGCCATCGTCCCACCCTCGCGATCGGAGGGATCCTGGACCGGTTTGGGTTGACGGCGATGAACGTGATCGCCGCAACCTGCGGATGTGACGAACGGTCGGTAAACGCCGGCGGTCAGACCTTGCGCCGCGCCGACCGCCGCGCGCGGGTCATGCGCGTCGCGGCGTGAAAATCGTCCGGCCGGCCGCGCACCCAGGCGAGGAAGCGGGCTATCTCCGGATCGGTCCGCAGGGCTTCGAGATCGGCCAAGCGCTTGGCGATCTCGGCCTCACTGTAGCGTGCATGGATCGCCGAGTGGCAGATCTGGTGTAGGCGGACGGTACCGCGATGGGTTCCGCCCTTGAGCTTCGGGGTGAGGTGATGGAGGCTGGAGCGAGCGCGATGCGGAATCGGGCGCTCACAGAGCGGGCAGACCGGCTCGGGCCGGCCCTGCGCACCCGGTGCGTCCGGATCCTCGGCGCTCCAGCGCTGCGAGCGCCGTCCGACCACGCGCGCCCCTCTCCTATCCTTGCTGATCGACCGGCTGCGGGCAGGTCGGACCGACACGCTCTCTGAACATCGCCTCGGCCTCTCGGTCCCGGCCCCCCAGGATGGACACGTGGTCGCCCGGGATCACGGCGATCCGCGCCCGCGGGCCGGCTGCTGCGGCGAGGCCTTGCGCCAACTTGAGCGGCACCACCGTGTCGTCGCGTCCCTGCACGATCAGAACCGGCGCAGTTCCGCCACGGATGCGCGTGTCCGAGCGGTATGTGTCGCGCAGGAGCCAGATGGGGACTAGCGGGACATGCAGCCGCACGGTGTGGATCATCGAGTCGAACGGGGCCTCCAGGTAAAGCCCGATCGTCGGCACCCGTTCGGCGACGGCGACCGCGACGGCCGCACCCAGCGAATGGCCGTGCAGCAGGATCGGCGCGTCGGGCGCCTGTGCCCGCGCGGCGTTTGCGGCCGCCAGGCCGTCGCGGATCAGGCCGTCTTCGCTGGGGCTGCCGGTCGAGCCGGGATAGCCGCGATAGGCCACGGTCAGCAGACCCCAGCCGCGCGCCCGCCACGGCTCCGCGGCGAAGCGCTCCGCGTGCGGTTCCGGGCGGGATCCATTGCCGTGGAAACTGACGATGACGCCGCAGCCCGGCCGCGGCGGCCGCCACAGTCCGTGCAGGGTCTCGCCATCCGGGGTCGCGACCGTGATCGTCGCGACCCCGGGCGGCACCGGCCAGGGTGTCGGCGGGCTGAAGGCGCCCGGATAGAGGAAGCGGCGCTGTCCGAGGGCGAGCGCGGCGCAGGCCAACCCGCAGAGCAGGAGCACGGCGAGCAGGAGGCCGGCGAGGAGTCGCATGCGATGCGGGTGAGGCCGTGGGGTTGAGAAGCGGATGCGTTCGATCGAACGGTTTTCGGGATGTGTTTTCTAGGGCGCCCGGTCAGCATTGACAAAGCCGTCCGCGCGCCTGAGTCTGGAACCGTTCCGAGGGGAGCCCCGCCGGGGGCTGAGATTGGGCACGCTGCCCTGACCCTTGAACCTGATCCGGCTCATACCGGCGGAGGGACGGGAACCTGCGGTCGCATGTCGCGCGGCCCCATCTCATCTCGGCCATCGCGTGGACCGGACTGCTCCAGCACGAGGAGAGGCCCACGATGAACGCACCCGTTCTCCCCAAGGATGTGAAAGGCAGCCCGGAGACCGTGACCACGGGTCCGGTGACCGGATCGCGCAAGGCCTATGCGAGCCCGGCCGGACGGCCGGACATCCGCGTCCCCTACCGCGAGATCGTCCTCTCCGATCCGAAGGAGGAACCGGTGCGGGTCTACGACCCGTCGGGCCCCTACACCGAGACCGACGCGCGGATCGACCTCAATGCCGGCCTCCCCGGCGTGCGCGAGCCCTGGATCGCGGCTCGCGGCTACGCGGCCGTCGCCCCGCGGGCGGTGAAGCCCGAGGATAACGGCTTCGCGGGCGACAAGCTCGTGGCCCCCTGCCCCGCCGAGCGGACCATCCGCAAGGCGGCCCCGGGCCAGAGGGTGACCCAGTACGAGTTCGCCCGCGCGGGGATCATCACCGAGGAGATGATCTACGTCGCCCATCGCGAGAACGTCTGCCGCGAGAAGATGCTCGCGGGCGCCGAGGCCGCACTCGCCGACGGCCAGAGCTTCGGGGCCTCGGTCCCGCCCTTCATCACCCCCGAATTCGTGCGCGACGAGATCGCCCGCGGCCGGGCGATCATCCCGGCCAACATCAACCACACCGAGCTGGAGCCGATGGCGATCGGCCGGAACTTCCTGGTCAAGATCAACGCCAATATCGGCAACTCGGCCGTGACCTCCTCGGCCGCCGACGAGGTCGAGAAGCTCGTCTGGTCGATCCGCTGGGGCGCCGACACGGTCATGGACCTGTCCACCGGCCGCAACATCCACAACATCCGCTCGTGGATCATCCGGAACAGCCCGGTCCCGATCGGCACGGTGCCGATCTATCAGGCGCTGGAGAAGGTCGGCGGCGACCCGCTCAAGCTCGACTGGGAGGTCTTCAAGGACACGCTGATCGAGCAGGCCGAGCAGGGCATCGACTACTTCACCATCCATGCGGGCGTGCGTCTCGCCCACGTGCCGCTGACCGCCCGGCGCGTCACCGGCATCGTCTCGCGCGGCGGCTCGATCATGGCGCGCTGGTGCCTGGCCGGGCACCGGGAATCGTTCCTCTACGAGCGGTTCGACGAGATCTGCGACATCATGCGGGCCTACGACGTGTCGTTCTCGCTGGGCGACGGCCTGCGCCCGGGCTCAATCGCCGACGCCAACGACGCCGCGCAGTTCGGCGAATTGGAGACGCTGGGCGAGCTGACCAAGGTCGCCTGGGACAAGGGCTGCCAGGTGATGATCGAGGGCCCCGGCCACGTGCCGATGCACAAGATCAAGGTCAACATGGAGAAGCAGCTGAAGGAGTGCGGCGAGGCGCCGTTCTACACCCTCGGCCCGCTGACCACCGACATCGCCCCCGGCTACGACCATATCACCTCGGGCATCGGCGCCGCGATGATCGGCTGGTTCGGCACCGCGATGCTCTGCTACGTCACCCCGAAGGAGCATCTCGGCCTGCCCGACCGGGACGACGTGAAGACCGGCGTGATCACCTACAAGATCGCTGCCCACGCCGCCGACCTCGCCAAGGGCCACCCGGCCGCGCAGCTGCGCGACGACGCGCTCAGCCGCGCCCGGTTCGACTTCCGCTGGGAGGACCAGTTCAACCTGGGCCTCGATCCGGATACGGCCCGCCGCTACCACGACGAGACCCTGCCGAAGGACGCCCACAAGGTCGCGCATTTCTGCTCGATGTGCGGGCCGAAATTCTGCTCGATGAAGATCACCCAGGATCTGCGGGCCGAGGTGCTGGCGATGGAGGAAGCCGGCGAAGTCGTGGGCGCGTCGCCCGCGATGTCCAAGGCCGAGGCCGAAGCCGGCATGCGGGCCAAGTCGGAGGAGTTCCTGGCCGAGGGCGGCAAGCTCTACGTCGACGCCGCCGAGTGAGGCCAAGGCACGCCCAGTCCGATCCGGATTCGGGCGTGCCGCCGTTCCGCCCCGGCGTTCCACCGCACGGGGCCTCGATGTCGAGGACCGCTCCGGGTCGGGCGCCATTGGTACCGCGCATCGCCGCACGCATCTGATCCGCGGCGATGCCGACGGCGCGCGGGGTGCCCAGTTCGATGATCGGGGCGCAAATCCTTCTCTGATCCGCCTGGACAGAGCGGAGCGCTTCCAGTCGCAGGCGCTTCCTGTCAGGTGCCCCGTAGCCGCCCGACGCGGCCTTGCTGAGCAAGCGGGTATCCCGATCCTGAAAATGGGCACCGGAGGCAGCACTGCGGCTGTACATGCGATCAGGATGATGCGGGCGCGTCCGACGTCGACCGGTCCGCGCCCGAGGATGGCATTAAGCCGCGCAACGATCTTGTAGCGAGGCCTGCGGACAAACGGGTCACGCTTCCCCGATCGTCTCCGGTCGCCTGCACGGCGAGCGCCCGCATCGCGATGGCGAGCATCGGAAAATATCTGCCCCGACCGCCCTCCGGACGACACGGAATGGCCCGGGGTACGGTCGCGGGTGAACGGATCAGATGCGCGACGAGCCGCCTCTCGGGGAGAAAGCCGCACGGATTTGTGTCGCAACGCTAACGGGATGTTCATCGCATCTCGGACCGCGAGCCACCATCCGGTGGATCGCCTGCTGCCGTTAACCGCTGGTTAGGCAGCCGCCCGTCTCAATCCTTCGATCACAGGATCGCAGGAGACCGGCCATGGAGATCCGTCCGCTGACACCCCCGACGTCGGGGCCGCAGGGCCTCGACGCCCTCGGCGCGACGGCCGCCGCCGCCGTGACGCAGGAGGCCCCGGTGCCCCAGAGCACATCCGCGCCCCTCGAACCCGCGGTGAAGCTCGACATCGGCGCAACCGGCGGTAAGGCGCGCTACATTCAGGACCCGGACACGAGCACGATCGTCTTCCAGGTGGTTGACCCCGCGTCCGGCAACGTGATCGATCAACTCCCCAGCGAAACCGCTCTGCGCAATCGCGCCTACGATTCCGCACGCGGCACGCAGGGGGCACAGACCGGCAGCCTCTCCCGCGTCGCCTGAATACCGTCGGTCAGACGCTCAGCCAGCGGCCCGACGCAGCGGGCGGGGCCCGGGCTGAACCGCGAAGGGGCCAGGAGAGCCACCAGAGCAAGCCGCCACGCGACGAGGAGGCTGTTCTCGACAGGCGGCGCCGGGGCCGGATTTCGATCGACCGGCTTCGAGACGACGAGCTCACTGCCGTCCAGGGCACACAGAAATCGCGCTGAATCGCACGCACGGCCATGCAGGGGGTCGGATGCCGGGCCGCGAAGTCGGAGATCCGGGTCAGCGCCTCCACCGGATCGCAAGGCGCATCCAAACCCGTCGAGCCTTCGCCGGGCAGCGTAAGGAAGATCGCCTTCGGACCCGTGATCCTTTCACGTGCCGCGGTCAGGTCGCGTGAGATTTTTCGGGCCTCGTAGCCGCTCTGAGAGGTTCCCATGCGTTTGACGCCATCGCCGTCGAACTGCTAAACGGTCGGCGCACATGAGGGCTTGGGACCGGTCGGATCGACCGTCGTCAACGCCGGATCCGGACCAGTCATGTGGGCGGGCGTAGTTCAGTGGTAGAACGTCAGCTTCCCAAGCTGAATGTCGTCGGTTCGATCCCGATCGCCCGCTCCATACTTTTCAATAGCTTAGAGCCCCTGGCTGACAACACCGGGACGCGTGATACCAGCGGTAGGCATTGGTTAATGACTTACGCTGATTCGCCGGCGCCATTCTGAACCCTATCGCGTCGCGATGAATGACGTGGGTCGCTGGGATATTCTCACGTCGCACGCGCGACCACGGGCGCCAAGACAGCCTCGAAGTGATCGCGCGGCATCCGATGGGGTCGTCCGTCACCCCGGCGAATGCGAGGCGTCCGCGCATGGCCGACGTGACTGCCATCGAATGGACTGACGCCACTTCGAATCCGGTGACGGGTTGAACCAAGATCAGCCTGGGCTGTGACAAGTGCTATGCCGAGCGGCTATCCGAACGGTTCCGTGGCGTGTCGGACCACCATTGCGAGACTGGGTTCGACCTGACCCTGCGCCAAGCGCGTCCAGAGCAAGCGCCGGCGTGGCGCGAACCGCGCGTGATTTTCGTGAACACCATGTCGGACCTGTTCCACAGTAAGGGACCCGACGCGTTCGTCGATCGCGTCTCCGACACGATGGAGCGGGCGAACTGGCCGACTTTCCAGGTCCTGACGAAGCGATCCTCCCTCATGGGGTATTTCCTCCACGCCGGAGGAGCTTGGTGTACTTGATGGTGGTCCGAGAGCTTCAGGCTGCTGTCGCTGCCTCGGCCGACCAGCGGAAGTCCTTCGCGTCGCGCCACGTGCGGTGAAGAACGGTTGAGAGCTTGGGGGGGACGGCAACGAGGGCCTTCTGCATACCTCTGCGCTTGGCCACAGCCAGCCCCGAGACCTTCTGCGAGGACCATCGAACCCGAGGGCCAGTCAGCATCACGAGCGCGGCCTTAGACTGGGATTGCCCCGTTTCTGTGGACGGTTAGGGGGCTTGGGAGAGCAGGGTCTCGATCGTCGGTTCTGACCCCTTTTTTTGCTCGTCGACGACGGGTGAGCGGTCGCCGAGCGCCGAGTGACGGCGCAGCGGATTGCAGCAGCCCTCGATGGAACTGAAGACCGCCATCCGTGCCTCGGCCTGCGCGCGGAAGCGAGGGCGAGCCAGTAACTCGCATTCGAGGGTGGAGAAGCCCTTCGACACGCCGAGGACGTGGGCCATCGCGGCGACCGGGAAGTCGGCTTGGTTCGCGCTCATGAACCGGAAGACCCCGACGGCAGAACTCCGGTCTCCTTCGCAAACCAAGCCGTCGCGCGCGAGAGGATGTCGCGCTCCACCTTCAGCTGTCGGTTCTCGCGCCGCAGCCGGACGAGTTCGTCACGCTCGGGCGCAGTCAAGCTGGGATCGGCTGTCGCCGGCTTGGCCGCGCGGCGGCCTTCGGTGCGGTCAGCCTCCGCAACCCAGTTCTCGATGGTCTGGCGCGAAGGTTCGAACTCGCGGGCGAGGTCGGTCGAAGCGCGGCCGGCGCGGATCAACTCGACCATCTAGCGACGGAACTTGGCGGGGTATGCGGGACGGGTCTTGGGCAGCGGGCAAACACCTCACGCGAAAGCGGTCTCAGTGTCCACCAAACCGGGGCAATCCCAATGCCACTTCTCTCCCCCGGCGTCTAAGGGGTGTGCGAAGCCCCTGGGCGAAGGAGCTTGGCACTCCTTCGTGTTCGTGGCGATGCTGCCCGAACCCCTGTCACATCAGGTGAAACCCATGAGCACCCGACCCGCTACAGCGACGCAAGCGGAGATCGCCCGCGCCATCCGTGCGCTGGTCGATGCCGGGTTCACGCATCCGCGTGTCGTCTAAACCCGTGACGGCGGGATCATTGAGCCGGGGCCAGTCCCGCACCATCGTGCCGACAGAGGATCCCGAGGAGGAAGAAGTCTTCACCGTCTGACCACCCCAATACCCTGCGAGGGAAGGGCACAAACACCCGACCCGGCGGCGGCACCTTCGACCCGGAAGTCCCCCGGCTCCGGGGGAGGGACCATCAAACAATGCTAAATCATTGAGAAGATTGGCGCACCCGACACGATTCGAACGTGTGACCTTTGCCTTCGGAGTGTAGTCGAAGATTATCTACTATCGTTATTCTTCATTTCGAATGATGCACAAGTTCCGGCGAAGTGGTATTAAGATGTTGCTCCATAAGGCGAACGGCGAACCCTCTCGTCCGGCCGCCCGATACGATCGAAACAGTCGGCGTAGGCTGTCCACTCGACCCGTGGCACACCTTCGGCACACCCTCTCACGAAGTAAAAACGACATTATGCCTTCTCCCCGAATTTCAACACGCGCGCGCCAGCGCGACCAGCGCCGGGAAATTTTCGAACGCGATGGTCGCCTCGACCTCGGGGACGGCGTCAGCCTCTACCGGCACCCACGTTCAAGCTTCATCTACGCTGACTTCCGGATCGGCGATGAGCGCACCCGGGAATCCACCAAGACCAGTGACGTCGCCATCGCGCAGCAGGTGGCCCTCCGGCGGCGCAAGGCCCTGGCGTGCCGGGCCGAGGCCGGGAAGCCGATCTCGATGCAGGGGCCGAGCGTAGGCGACGTGCTCGAATCCTACGTCGCCGATCTCGTTCGGCGCCGAGATGCCGGTGAGCACAAACTCGGCCCGGAGATCTCGGTCATGCAGCGTAACTTCATGCCGTTTTGGCGGACCGTTCCGTTGCCCGATCTCGATAGACGCCAGTTCTATGCCTGGGAACGTTGGCGCTTGGAGCAGAATGTCGAGGGCGCGACAGTTGCAGCGTACAAACGCGGGACCAGCACGGTGTCCGTTGGGCGAAAGCTCAAACCGCCCAGCCAGAACACCCTACGCCGCGAGAAGCAGTATTTCGTCAAGGCGCTGACCTGGGCGTGCGACCAGCCCGCTCCGCTCATCAGCGACGAAGTCGTCCATGGGCTTCGTCACCTGCCCCGCCCGCGCGAATCAAAGAAGCAGCGCGTCGCCGGGGAGAAGCGCACCGCGCTCACTGCCGTACAGGTCGAGAAGTTGTTGGCCGAGTTTGGCCGTGTCGAGGACGTCGAACGCGCGCGCGTCCAGAAGTTGGGCGAGCGCGGCAAGCGCAAGAATTACGATCGGCGGCTCATGGCACTGCATGTGCGGCTATTGCTGTGCACCGGCCTCCGCCCCGGTGCCGAAATCCTCGAACTAACCTGGGACCGCCTGAGTCAGGTCAAGAACGAGCACGGTGAAGATATCGTCGTGATTGACCGCTGCGGGGATGGCAAAACCGGGCCCAGGATGGTTAACGCCGACCCAGAGGCGGTCAAGGTGCTTGCCGATCTACGCACGCTCCTCAAAGAGTTCGGCTTTGCCGATGCGGGTCAAGAGACCCTATGGCCTTCGCGCCGCGGCGGTGTCGTACGCGACATGGGCGCGAGCTTCAAATCCACCCTCAAACGGTTAGGTTTCGACGCCACGATTTCCGGCGAACCACTTTATATCTGCCGTCACACATACCTGACTGAGCGACTGAGGAAAGGCGTAACGTCAGATATCCTTGCAATTAACTGCGGGACCTCCAACGAAATGATCAGTCGTCACTATAATCACCTGAGGTCGGAAGACATCAGGGGTGCGCTTCGCCCTGCGGATGCTCGCAATCCTCTCCGGTTGAACGTTACCCGATCGCCGATTTCAGGGGAGACGAAGCTGACCCTGGACCCAACGGGGCAGATCGTCTTTACCCGCTGACTCATGATGTCGTGGGCAATGTTGAGTAAAAATTCGGCGCTCGCTGGTGCACCCTGGACGGGGTTCTGAACCCCCTGACCCTGGATAAGGCCGATTTAAGAAAATTGTTACCAGCGTCGCCCCTGAAGCCATCACGTGAGTCGATACGAGACTGATCGTGCATTTCCTCACGCAGCTCGATGAGGATCAGGCTTTCGCCTTCTGCATCCGGTTCCTCTGACGCTGCTGCACCATCTCCCAGCGCTGTTCGATCAGCCGGTCTGGGATCGTGTACTCCGGGTCGACGCCCATCAGCCGTGCCACATACTCGTGCTGCCCCAGACTGGCACCCCAGACGGAACGGACCGCGCGGCGGGTCACGTTGTTGTTCAGGAAGGCCACGAGCTGAGCCGCGTCGCCGGTCTGAAGCGTCGAGATCATCTGCACGCTCTGAGCAGCCCAGAATATCGATTTGGGTCCGGTCGGTAGGACGATGTGGCAATTTTGGTCTTCCATCCCGAAGGCCCACATGATCGGCCGATCTGATGTCAGCAGGGCAGGGGCATAGAAGGGCAGCGTCCGGTGGCCCCACACCATGTTGATGAAGCGCTGGCCGATCTTCTGGCTGTCGGACGCCGCCGTGGCGATCTGAAGGGAGTAGTGACGGAGATCGTTCTCGTCCCTCTCCGCCTCCAGGGCCTCCAGAAGCGTTCCAGGCTGCTCAGGAGTGCGGCGCTGCTGATAAGACCACTCCGCCTCCGGGGTCGGCTTGAAAACGTCGTGAGTGAGCTGCCTCTTGATCGCCTCGATCGTTTCCGGGGTCCGGAACGTCAGGCTCATGACGAAGCGTCCCCAGGACGACCGCTCCGCTGAATCCAGATCGACGTGACCCGACTCGAACTTCTTCAGGACGCTGGCCGCCTTGGTGTCGACGGGCGTGAAGAAGCTTCGCTCGTAGCCGTTCTGGAGTTCGGGCGGCAGGTGGTCAAGAAGGTACAGCTTGTCGACGTACCCGGTCTGCTTCGGTGAGACCCAACGGAAGCGGACCCGTGAATCACGAGGGCGGCTGAACTCAAGCAGCCGATCCCCGCCGAGTTGCCAGCGCTTGAGGTAGAATTCCGGGATGTAGTGATGCCGATGCTGCGGCTTGTTCTGAGTCATTTCAACAGGCTGCTGAATACATCCTTCATCGGGGAATACAGCTTATTCAGGTACTTGGTTACGTCAACCAAGAAACGCAACGGCTCGTATTTGGACAGGATAGGGCAGAAGCGTTGGATCAGCTCAATCGCGAGACCAAGCAGCAGTGATCCCGAGCCAAGGGCGAACTCAACGGGATAAGCTGCAACTCGATCAACTGCGTATTGAGAGACCACGGTGAAAAAGTTGCTCAGGCTGCATGCCAGCGGGATTGCGATGGTCTCTGCGCTGACGATGCCGGACACCGCCGGTTCGATCATCTCTTCGAGTCGCGCCGCTATGCGTGGATCGACTGGCGCTCCCGGCTTTTTCAGAGCGGCTACTACAAGCCGCGCATTTTCAACAAGACCAGATGCGTCCTCCACATTGAGCTGCGAGGTCGCGACCTCTTTTAGGTATATCTTCCAGTCTTCGAACTGATTCAGGAGCACACCGATGCCGGTCAAAACGTGCTCGACCTCGACGAGAAGCATCTCATCGATCTCATCCGACATTCGTTTTGTGAGCTTCTGGACAAGCTGATAGCTCAGTCCGAATGCTTCGATCGATACATCTTCAAGTGACTGGTCGAGGTAGGCAAGCAAAGCCGTGCAGGTCTTGACGTAGCGCTTGTCCACGTTCGTTGACGTTGGCAGCTCGTCGACTAGCCCTCTGAATGTATCCCGAAGACCTTCGCGCAGACGATTGGCAGATGGATAATCAATCCGGCCTGATTGAGTCTGGCTGTGGACCAGACGGAGTGTTTCATCTTGCACCGCCACATTGAGCGGGGCAGGGCGCTGGTCCGGTAGAGTGGGCGCCTCCAAATTATCAGAGCTGGTTAAGATAACACCCGTCTCGACGAGTTGAATGGTTCGTTTCGCAAGCTGGATCAATTCGCGAAACGCTTCACCTTCCTGATCTATTCCCGTATCTCTAGCGATGGATAGGGATGCAAAGATCATTTCCTCAACTTTATTGATCACATCGGATCCGGTCTCGGGCGACGGAGAGTAGAGGAAATCGGTAATCGCGCCGACGATCTCGTTTGATTTAGCGATGATGAACGTCGAGTATTCAGCGCACTCGACTTCTCTATTTTCTGCGGAAACTCTATCCATCCGAGTTCGGATTGCGCGAAACTCCTCGCCCATAATGCCAATTTGGTTGGTGAGACTGAAGACGGTCTTAGATGCCATCTGCCGACCTTGTTAGACCCTGTGGAATACACACGCCGCAGGACGCTCAGTATGCGGCGCTGGAATGATTCACGGCAACAGTTAGATCCGCTTCAGGTACCGGCACGCTTCGTACGCACCGCTGTTCTGGAACGTTCCGCCCCAGGGCCGGTAAAAATCCTCATCGAACTGCGACTTGAACATCCCGTCGACCGTTTCCGATTCCGCCAGCTTCTGCATCACGTACTCGTGGCACTTCACCCGATAGTGGGCGTAGGTCCACATCAGCCCGTGATACTGGCTCGGGAGGATGACCTGGACGTGGATGAATCGGAGCGCGTCATCAGTCTCCGGAATCACGTCGAGCATGACGTATGATTCCCGTGGGGGACGATCCATGTGCGTGAAAGGCTTGAAGCCGGTCGGAGAGGTGTAGGCGGAGACGAGCCGGTCCCGGTCCGACATCGGAGGCGGGGAGGGCGGGCGCCGCAGCCAAGTCACGGTGACGAAGGCTACCGCGACACCGACCAGCGCCAGAGCGGCGGTGGTGACCTTATCATCTCGGCTACTCAAGGCATGAACCCTCGTTGTCGGGCATACCTTAGCGAGCGGTGGCTAACGCATGGTGGACCACCTGCGACACAGGGCTTTGTGGCCCGATGAAAGGTTCATTTTCTCTGAAACCCACCGAGAGCGCTGCGTAAGGCTTTACTCAGTCGGGATAGGACGGCGGCCTCGTAGGAGTCGTTAACCGATGATTCACGATGGCCACTATCTGGAGTTCACGCGGTTGGCACAGGCTGAATCGGGCTGGAAGGGATCGATCCCCTCTGCCTGGGTCAGGTCCCTGCCCAGTTATGCCGGTGGCGACGTGCCGGAGCGCCACCTAAAGCGCGCCGAGCTGCGTGCCTTCTGCCAGTCGGCCTCGAACTCTAGCGAAGCCTGCTTCGTCGCCTGCATGGCCTGGGGTGGCATGGATCGCCGCAACGGTGCGAAGGCCCTGGGCGTCCGATCAGCCTTGCTCGCCATGATCGATGGGATCCGTCGAGGCGGAATCAGCCGCACAGAGGCTTACGACCGCTTCCACAGCGCCGTCGTGCCCGGCCTTGCCCCAGCCTACTTCACCAAGCTGATTCACTTCATGCGCCCTGAGGGGGACGGCTACATCCTCGATCAATGGACGGGGAAGTCCGTGGCCCTGCTATTTGGACCCGGAATCATCGCGATCCGGAAGGACGGCTGGGTCCACAGAGCCAATGACGCGACCGTCTACGGCCGGTACTGTGACGCAGTCGACCAACTCGCAGAGAGGGTCGGGGTCACGGGCGAAGTGGCCGAAGAGATGATGTTTTCGCGGGGAGGGCGCACGAAGCAGCCCTGGCGGCAATACGTCATTCGGAACTGGAAATAAAAGGCCCCGGCTGATTGGGCTCAATCCGGGGCTTTCATCGTCCTGACTAACCGTCTCACCAGTCGACAGCCAAGACCTATTCAACATACCTGTGCGGTGAGGGCCTTCAATATGCCTCTGGGATAATCCCCAGGGGCATTTTCATTTACGGACGCGCCTCCAGGCAATTGAACAGCCACGTCTGCGCGTCTCTGCGGTGGCTCCAGATGCCGGTCCAGACCAGAGCGTGATTGGTGCGGTTGTACTCGAAGGCGAAGGCAGACCCGAACCGGATTCCGCCGCCGTATATCGTGGAGCTATCCGAGGCGATCGAAAGGCGATCTCCGGCCGCCGTCGTCCCTGCCTTCCCGTTTAGGTATGTCCACTCTTCGCGGAGGCCGGAGCTGATCATGTCGACCCGCTGATTGTCGACATCGAGAAGAGCAAGGTCGACGTAATCAAACTTCTTGTAGCCCGAGTCCGGCCCCGTGTACTTGATCAATTCGCACTTCAGACCGACCGGCAACGCCCAGGCAGGCACCGCGCTCAGGGGGAACAGAAGTAGGAGTAGGGGCGCGAGCTTTTTCAACATGGCTCGCGTTTAGGTTGAAAGGACGCCCTGCGTCTATCGCGTTGATGACACACTGGTCCAGGCACGTGAGCGTGATCACATGAGCTGGCCGCGGAATCGCTGGAGCTTCGAATTGGCTGATCATACCGAACAGACTGCGAATGATCGGCTATGGGCTCGCCCAAACAAAGCGCAGGGCGCTGCCGATACACTAGAGCTATCGATCCAAAGCATAGAGCCCTCGGATCGAGTGTCGAAAGAGTATGAAAAAATTTCACGTGTCGTTCATGAGTTACTTGAAAGACACAGCAAAAGTATCAAATCGTTTCTTGTGGGATTTGAGCAGCTAGCGAGAAATTTGCACGTTGTCGCCACAAGAATCACAGATGCTTTGCCATCAGAAGAAGCTCTAGGACGGTTCGCAAAAATAAATGCACAGCGCGACAAGTTGGATTCGATAGGATTTTTACCTCACCAATCGATGAGGCTCATTATTGAAGATGACGGCTTATCCGAGGATGCTCTATCCCAAGCAATAGAGAACCATTTTTCTGGGCACTGGCTCGAAGTAGCAGAGATCTTTCAAAGGGACATTGACGGGTTTGACGTAGATGATGAGGCCAAGGCTACCTTTCGAGAAGCATTGGCCGCACATGGCAACGGCCATTACCGTTCTGTGTGTCGACTCCTTTTTCCTGAATTTGAACGGATCATTCGCTATGAGCTTCATGGCGGTCAGTTGTCGGGGTTGACCAGCTTGCGTAGCTTCAGAAAATTTGTTGAGGAACTCGGCTTAAGCGAGGCACTTGAACTCGGTGGATTCAGCGTTTTTTCGTTGATGGAAACTCTTATCGACCGCTTGTACTCCGAGGCAAAGGACCCCGCTCAGATTGAGCTTTTGCGAAGCGATCCGATCCCGAACCGGCACGCATGCCTGCACGGGATAATTTCCTATAACACCGCGAAGAATAGCATCAACATGCTTGTGATGGCAGACTTCGTGTATCGAGTTGTTGGGTTGTTGAAAGCGAACAAAGGGACCGGTGATCAGGTGGCGTCCTAACCCCAACGGAACCGGAAGGCGAACGCGGCATCGTCCGTCCGCGGCTCTACGACGAACATCCTGGTGTCGATGCTGATGCCGGTGAGCCGCAGCTCATTGCCCGCACACCACGTCTCGAACTCCGACCGGGAGCCCAGATCGTGAATCACGCAGCCCGGCGCATCTGGGTGACGAAACTCGAATCCCGCGAACACCGCCGGGCCATCCCTGAATAGTATCAGAGCCCCACAGCCCGAGGGCACGATCGATCCACGGTCGGTGACCGGGGCGTTACAACGGGGTTTTCGATGGCCGAGGGTAAATTTGTTTCCTATCTACGTGTCTCGACCG
>NZ_BACT01000544.1:0-1525 GCF_000333255.1 Methylobacterium sp. B1
CAGCCCCCGGCACCGCGACGGGGATCCGGGCGGTTCCGAAAACGCGGCCTTAAGACTCGGGTGGGTAATTTGCACACGGACCCGCCGCCGGGCGAATCCGGCTCATCCGTGACCCGAGCCCCCTCATGAGTACCGTCTCATCCACCGCGACATCGCAGCTCTCCGCGCAGCGATGGTCGCCGCCTCCGTCGCCCAAGACCCAGATGTCCGACACGATCAGCAGCGCGCTGTCGGCCGGCACGATCAGCAGCACCGACGCGACGGCGCTGACCAGCGCCCTGAGCAGCATCGATTCGAGCCTGTCGTCGGACAGCTCCGCCTCGGGCAGCACCACGACCCGGTCCAAGCTCGACCCGTCCTCCATGAAGGATCGGATCGACGGCCTGATCGCCGATCAGGTCAGCAGCGGCAGCCTCACCACCGACCAGGCCACGGAGCTGAAGAACCTGTTTTCCAGCCACGGCCAGAGCATTCAGAGCGCGGACGCCACCGGCGACGTGTCCGGGCCGGACGGTCCGCCGCCCGGCCCCCCGCCCGGTCCGCCGCCGGGGAACGCCGCCTCCGGCAGCACCGGCAGCGGGACCTCGTCCTCCACGTCGGTGACGCAGTCGACGAACGACCTCCTCTCGACCTTCATGCAGCAGCTCCAGAGCAGCCAGTCGGTCGGCGCCGGCTATGGCGCCAACGGCACCACCAACAGCAGCAGCAGCCTCTCGGCCCTTCTGGTCGACTTCCAGAGCTGAGCCGGCGGTGCGGGCGTGGCCGGCCGAGGGGGCCGCCCGCCCGACGCATCGCCCGCCTGCGCGCGGCCGGGGTCGACCTCGGCCGCGCGACGCGGCATCACTCCGCCATCGCATTCGCGCGACCGGACAGGGTCGGGAGGCACGGCATGGCGGCAGGATCGGGGACCGGATTGCCCAAGGTCGCGTTCATCGGCACGGGCGGGACGATCTCGTCCCTCGGGCGCGACACCCTCGACATCCTCGACTACACCGCCACCGACCGGCGCCTCGAAGCCGGCGGCATCCTGGAGGCGGTCCCGGAACTCGCCACCGTCGCCACGGTGGTGCCGGTCCCGTTCCAGGCGGTCCCGAGCCCGGCGATCGGATTTGCCGAGTGGCGCGACCTCGTGCGCCTGTGCGAGCGCCTCGCGGCCGAGCATGCGGATCTCGCGGGAATCGTCATCGGGCACGGCACCGCCACCCTGGAGGAGACCGCCTACGCCCTGAGCCTGACCCTGACGATCGACCTGCCGGTGGTGCTGGTCGGCTCGCAGCGGCCGATGAGCGCCCTCTCCACCGACGCCAAGCTCAATCTCGTGGCCGCGATCCGCACCGCCGCGGCGCCGGCCTCCCGCGGGCGCGGCGTGCTGGTGGTGCTCAACGACGAGATCCAGGCGGCGCGCGAGGTGACCAAGACCTCGGTGGCCCGGCTTCAGACGTTCCGGACGCCGGATTTCGGCGTGCTCGGCCATGTCGACGGCGACAGCGTCCGCTACTATCGCCGCTCCGAGCGGGCGCACGCA
>NZ_BACT01000543.1:0-11140 GCF_000333255.1 Methylobacterium sp. B1
GGCCGGCGAGAGAGGCGCCGAAGGGCGCGCCGAGAGCCAGGCCGAGGCCCGCCCGCAGCAGGGTGCGGCGGTCGGTGCCGCGATCGTCTCGTGCCATCATCGTGTCTCCTCGCCCGGTTCGATTAACGGTTCGTGCGATGGACCTGGGCCGCTCTCGTCCCGCCGGGCCGGCAGCGGCCGCGCCTGCGCCCCGGATCGGCCGGGGCGCCGCCATCCATCCGGGCCGTGCGTCCCGCGAACCCGGGCGGATGAGTCGGACCAGCTTCTGAGGGAATTCGCAAGATGTGGTTAACGCGTCCTGACCCCGCGGCCGCGGCGATCATCCCGGGGGCGGCGCTGACGATCACGCTGGCCCTCGCGCTGACGGCCACGCTGGCCCCTCTGCCGGGGGTCGGCCCCCGCCGCGCCGCGGCCGAAGAGGGCCTGCCGTCCCAGACGCGGATCGCGCTGCTGACGCTCAACGGCTTCGACCCCGTCAGCTACTTCCTAAAGGGCGGGCCGCAGGCCGGGGCGGCCCGGTTCGAACTGTCCTGGGACGGCCGGGTCTGGCGCTTCGCCAGCGGCGCCAACCGCGAGGCCTTCCGGGACGATCCGCCGGTCTACGCCCCGCGCCTCGGGGGCTACGACGCTGCCGGAATCCTCGAGGGCCGGCTGGTGGATGCCGATCCCCTGGTCTTCGCGGTGATCGGCGAGCGCCTCTACCTGTTCCGGAATGCCGAGCGCCGCGCCCGGTTCCTGGCCGAGCCCGACCTGGTCCGGCAGGCGGAGGCGGCGTGGCCGGCCCTGCGTGCCCTGCAGGACGTCCCGCCTATGGATGCGCCGCGCTGAGCGGCACCGTCGGCCTACTGGTCGGCAGGGCGAGGCGCGGGGCCAGGGCGGGATCGCCCAGGGCCGCGAAGGGCCCGTTGCGATGATCGGGCCCGTGCTGCCCGTAGCGGATCGGGCCACCGCCGGGCACCACCACGCAGCCCCCCGCCGCCGCGACGATGTGATCGCCCGCGGCCGTATCCCATTCCATGGTCGGGCCGCAGCGCACGTAGATGTCCGCCTCGCCGGCGGCGATCAGCCCGAACTTGAGGGCGGATCCGACCTGGCGCGTCTCCAGGACGGGCAGCGCCGCGAGGCAGGCGGCGGTTTCGGGATCGCCGTGCCGCCGGCTGCCCAGGGCGACGAGGCCGGCCTCCGGCGCCGGTCGCGTGTGGACCGGCCGCCCGGCCCCCGGCCGGCCGGCGACCACCGCGCCCTCGACGGTCGCTGCGCCCGCCCACCAGACCCGGCCGAGCCCCGGGGCCGCCAGGGCGGCGGCCACCGGGCGGGCGCCGGACACCAGCGCGATGTTGACCGAGTAGTCCGGCGTCCCGGCGAGGAAGTCGCGGGTGCCGTCCAGGGGATCGACGAGGAAGAAGAGGTCGGCCGGCCGCGTCGCGTCGGTCTGGGCACGCTCCTCGGCCACGACCGCGATCCCCGGGAAGCGTCCGGCGAGGGCCTCGACGATCAGGTCCTCGGCCTCGGTGTCGGCGGCGCTCGACGGTGAGCCGTCCGGCTTCAGGGCGTGGGGGCAGGGGGCCCGATGGTAGCGGCGCAGGATCTCGCCCGCCGCGCAGGCGATCTCGGCGAGCGCCGCGGCGATCCGCTCACGCTCCGGTTCCGAGATCGTCGTCGCGCTCGTCATGGTCCCTCCGGAGGCGACCCTGAATGCCCGAGCCCGCCGGCAATGTCGACCGTGTCTCCCGGGTGTGCGGCCGGCCTGTCGGGCCGGGACGGCCCCGTCAGGCGTGCTCCGGCGGGACATCCGCGGCGCCCGGCATCCGCAAAGTCCGCCGGATCCGCGCCAGCAGGGCCTGACTCCGGCGCCGGTGGCGGCGCAGCTCCGCCGCGAGGCTGCGGGCGTCCGGAAGGCCCACGGCCTTGGCGATCTGCCGGGCCGCGGTCTCGGAGGGCTCCGCGGCGGGATCGGTCATCACGAGTCGCTGCCACTGATAGACGGCGTCGAGGAACCCGTAGGTCTCGGCGAGGGCCTCGCCCGTTGCCGCGGGCAGGAGGCCGCGCGCCGCCGCCTCCCGGAACAGCGCCTCCGCGCCGAGGCCGATGCAGCCGGGCCAGTCGCGGGCCCGGCTCAGCACGAGGGCCTGGGCCAGGAAGTCGAGGTCGAACAGCGCGCCCGGTGCGAGCTTCAGGTCGAAGGGGCCGGCATGGCCCCGCTCCCGGGCGACCAGGGCCCGCATCGCGCCCGCCTCGGCGCAGACGGCGGCGGTTTCGCGCGGTTGCCGGAGCACCCGGGCGATCGCGGCCGTGACGTCGGCCGCCAGGGTGGCGTCGCCGGCCACGACCCGGGCGCGGGCGAGCGCCATGTGCTCCCAGAGTTCCGCCTCGCCGCCGTGATAGGCCGCGAAGCCGCTGAGCTGCACGGCGGGCGGGCTGTGGCTGCCGTAGGGCCGCAGCCGCAGGTCGACCGCGTAGAGCCGCCCCCGCCGCGTGGCCGTGGTGAGCGCCGCGAACACGCGTTGCGCCAGCCGGTTGTAGGCCACCACGGCGTCGAGGGGGCGCCGGCCGTCGCTGGTGCGATTCTCCGGGTCGAAATCGTAGAGGAAGACGAGGTCGAGGTCGGATTCCGCGCTGAGCTGCCGGGATCCGAGGCGGCCCAGCGCCAGGATGCAGCAGCGTCCCTTGGGCAGCGTGCCGTGGTCCAGGGCGAACCGGCGCTCCTCCGCCTCCAGGCTCAGCGCCACCGTCGCGTCGGCGATCGCCGCGTAGGCCTCCCCGGCCTGGCGCGGCGTGAGGATGCCCGACAGGAGGCGGGCGCCGGTGACGAAGGTCATCTGCCGCGTGGCGTCCCGGCAGCGGTCGAGGCTCTCCTCGTGGCTCGCCGGCTGTCCCAGGAGCGCCCGGTACTGCGCGCGGACCTGATCGGGATCGGTGGTCGGCGTCACGAAATCCGCGTCGAGCACGGTGTCGAGGACGTGCGGGCTCAGGCCCACCGTGTCGGCGAGGCGCGGTGCCGTCCCCAGGATGTCGGCGAACAGGAGGCGCAGGCGCTCGTGCGAGCGCAGGATGGCGAGGAGTTCCGCCACCGCGGGCATCCGCGCGAAGGCCCGGTCGAGGGCGAGGAGCGCCGCGTCCGGATCGGCGGTTCCGCCGAGCGCCCGCAGCAGCGCCGGGAGCACCTCGGCGAGGATCTCCCGGGCCCGGCCGGTCCGCAGGGCCGGGCGGCGCCCGAGATGCCAGCCCTGCACGGTCTCCCAGGCCAGGGGCGGATCCCGGAACCCGAAGGCGCCGAGCCGCGCCAGGGTCGCGGGCTCCGGCTCGCTCGCGCCGAAGACCAGGGGGGCCCCGTCCCCGCCCGCCTCCGGCCCCGCCTCGAACAGCAGGGCGTAATGCGCCTGGACCCGGCCGGCGTGGTGGAGCAGCGCCGCCTCGAAGGCCGCCAGGTCGGAAAAGCCCGCGAACAGCGCCAGCGCGGTCAGCGCCTCGGTCCCGGTGGGCAGGCGCTGGGTCTGCTCGTCCCGGATCATCTGGATCCGGTGCTCCAGGGTGCGCAGGAACGTGTAGGCCGCACGCAGCTCGTCCCGGGCCTGCCCGTCGATCCAGCCCTGCGCGACGAGTTCGGCCAGCATCGCGACCGTACGCCGCCCCCGCAGGGCGGGCTTGCGGCCGCCGAAGACGAGCTGCTGGGTCTGAACGAAGAACTCGATCTCCCGGATGCCGCCGCGGCCGATCTTGATGTCGTGGCCGCCGACCGCGATGGTCTCGTGTCCGCGGACCATGTGGATCTGCCGCTTTAGAGCGTGGATCTCGGCGATGGCCGGGAAGTCGAAGTGCCGGCGCCAGATGAACGGCGCCAGTTCCGCGAGGAACGCTTCGCCGGCCGGGATGTCGCCGGCGATCGGTCGGGCCTTGATGAAGGCCGCGCGCTCCCAGTTCTGGCCGAGCGTCTGGTAGTAGTCGAAGGCGAAGCCGGTGGAGAGCGCCACCGCGGTGGAGCCCGGGTCCGGCCGCAGCCGGTAGTCGATGCGGTGGACGTAGCCGTCCGCGGTCCGGTCGGCCAGGAGCTTCACCAGCCCCTGCGCCAGCTTGACGAAGAAGGGCTTCGGATCGCCGCCGGTGGCCGCGGCGGCGGAGCCGGCCTCGTAGAAGACGACGAGGTCGATGTCGCTCGAATAGTTCAGCTCGCAGCCGCCGAGCTTGCCCAGGCCGAGGACGATCAGGCCGGACCCGTCCTGCGGCGCCTCCGGATCCGCGGGCCGGAACCGCCCGGCCGCCATCCCCTGCCGGAGCAGCGCCTCGACCGCCCCGCTCACCGAGGCGTCCGCGAAGGCCGACAGGGCCTGGGTCACCGCGTCGAGATCCCAGCAGCCGCCGAGATCGGCCAGCGCGACCAGGAGGGCATGTTCCTCCCGGTTGGCGCGCAGCCGCCGGCCGACCTCGCCGAGGTCGGGGTTCGCCCCGCAGGACGCGCCGACCGCGCGCTGCCGGGCGATGATGTCCCGGCTGGCCGCGTCCGGCGCCTGTTCCAGCAGGGCGACGAGCCGGTCCGGCGACCGGGTGGCCGCCCGCCAGAGGAAGGGCGAATGGTCCGCGAGGCCGAGGAGCAGGTCCCGGCACGGCGGCGTCAGGAAACCGGCCGGAAGGGCCGGCGCGATCTCGGCGAGCCGGGCCTGCGCGGCGTCCGGATCGGCGAGGCCGAGCCGGGGGCTCAGGCTCGCGCGCAGCGTCGTGGCCGATCCGTTCCGGAGACCGGTCTCGTCTCTCATGCCGCATCCTCCCTGGCGCGACGGGGCCGGCATCGTAACCGACCGGGCCGCCCGTGTCCGGCCCCGCGCGCAGGGACGCGCGGATCCAGGGCTGGGCGGATCCTGGGCTATGCGGATCCGGAATCGGGGGCCGCCCCGCCCTCCGTCCGATCCGGTAACGCTTTTCAAAGCTGACCGTGGCGTCTATCCGTGCGGACCGGTCGTCGCCCCCGGTCCGACCTGCAGGCCGTGCGGGACCCCCTCGGGCGACTCGATCGCCACGGGGGCGGCCGAGGACTGGGCGCCCGGGAGCCGGGCGGCCGGAACCCGGCAGCCTCGATCGGGGCCCCGACCCGCAGACGTCCGCACCTCAGATCCGCCCGCCCGGAGCGCACCATGTCCTCCCCGACCTCGCCCACCCTGCACCTCGACGGCCTCGACCTCGCCGCCCTGCTCTGCTCCCGCGTCTGCCACGACGTGATCAGCCCCGTCGGCGCGATCGTGAACGGGCTCGAGGTCCTGGAGGACGACCAGGACGAATCGATGCGGACCTTCGCCCTGGAGCTGATCGGCAAGAGCGCCCGGCAGGCCTCGGCGCGGCTGAAATTCGCCCGCATCGCCTTCGGGGCCGCGGGCTCGGCCGGCGCCTCGATCGACCTCGCCGACGCCGAGGGCGTGGCCAAGGGCATGTTCTCCGACGAGAAGACCAAGCTGACCTGGAGCGCCCCCCAGGCCCTCTTCCCGAAGAACAAGGTCAAGCTCCTCCTCAATCTCGTGATGGTCGCCACCTCGGCGATTCCCCGGGGCGGCGTGATCGACGTCGTCGTCTCCGGCGATGCCGAGGCGCCCACGCTGGTGCTCAAGGCCAAGGGCTCGCATGCCCGCATCCCGCCCCACGTGGAGGAGCTGATGGCCGGCCGCCCCGAGAGCGGCACCGTCGACGCGCACGGCATCCTGCCGTTCTACGCGGGCCTCGTGGCGCGGGCCGCCGCCATGGATGTGCGATTCGCCATCGAGGGTGATGAAGTGACTATCACCGCCACGCCCGCCGCGAGCCCCGCAGTGATCGGAGCGCCCGAAGACCCCGACGGCGAGGCTTCGGACACGGCCCTGGCGTGAAATTCTGAAAAACCGAGACGCGGGGCCGGGATGGAAACGCTTCCCTAACCCCGCGCGAGTAAGTAGGTTGCGCGAGACCTTCTCCGCGTAACGAGTAGCGCCTATGGACGACCTGCTTCGCGAGTTTTTGACCGAGAGCGGGGAGCATCTCGACACGGTTGATGCAGAACTTGTTCGATTCGAGCAGGATCCGAACAACGAGACTATTCTGCGAAACATCTTCCGTCTCGTGCACACGATTAAGGGAACCTGCGGATTCCTCGGCCTTCCGCGGCTCGAAGCCCTGGCGCATGCTGCGGAAACCCTGATGGGCCGCTTCCGCGACGGGCTGCCCGCCACGTCGGATTCCGTCACCCTGATCCTGCTGACGCTGGACCGGCTCAAGGCGATCCTGGCCGATCTGGAAGCCACCGGCACCGAGCCCTCAGGCTCGGATGACGACCTCATCTCCGCCCTGGAGCGCATGGCCGAGGGCGCGCCCGAGCCGCAGGCCGTCGCTCCGCCGCCGCCCGAGCCGGTGCTGCCCGATCCGGTGGTCCGCGAGCTGAAGCCCGGCGAGGTCACCCTGGACGAGCTGGAAGCCGCCTTCCTGTCGGCCCCGGGTCCCGACGAATCGGATTTCCTCCCGCCGCCGGCCCCCCTTGCCGCCGCGCCGGCCCCGACGCCCGCGGCCCCCGCGGCGAGCGCGCCGCCGAAGGCCGAGGCCAGGGTCGAGCCGGTCGAGGCCGAGAAGCCCGAGCCGGCCCGCGCCGAGAAGGCCGAGGGCGCCGAGGGTGAGACGACCGCCGCCGCCAAGAATCAGACGATCCGGGTGAACGTCGACACGCTCGAGCACCTGATGACCATGGTCTCGGAGCTGGTGCTGACCCGCAACCAGCTCCTGGAGATCGCCCGCCGCCACGAGGATTCGAGCTACAAGGTCCCGCTGCAGCGCCTGTCGCACGTCACCGCCGAGCTGCAGGAAGGCGTCATGAAGACGCGCATGCAGCCGATCGGCAACGCGTGGCAGAAGCTGCCGCGCGTGGTGCGCGACCTCTCGGCGGAACTCGGCAAGCAGATCGACCTCGTGATGGTCGGTAACGAGACCGAGCTCGACCGGCAGGTCCTTGAGGTCATCAAGGACCCGCTGACCCACATGGTCCGCAACTCGGCCGATCACGGCCTCGAATCGACCGCCGAGCGCGTGGCGGCGGGCAAGCCCGCCCGCGGCACGATCCGGCTCGCCGCCTACCACGAGGGCGGCACGATCACGATCGAGATCGCCGACGACGGCAAGGGCCTGAACCTCGCGGCGATCCGGCAGAAGGCGGTGCAGCGCGGCCTCGCCTCCCAGGCCGATGTCGAGCGGATGACCGACGCCCAGGTCGCCAAGTTCATCTTCCACGCCGGCTTCTCGACGGCGGCGGCGGTGACCTCGGTCTCGGGCCGCGGCGTCGGCATGGACGTGGTCAAGACCAACATCGAGACCATCGGCGGCCTGATCGACATCGCCACGACGGCGGGGCGCGGCACGACCTTCACCATCAAGATCCCGCTGACGCTGGCCATCGTCGCCGCGCTGATCGTGCGGGCCGGCGAGCACCGCTTCGCCCTGCCGCAGGTGGCGGTGCTGGAGCTGGTGCGGGTCGATGCCGGGGCGCAGCGGGTCGAGCACATCAACGGCGCGCCGGTGCTGCGCCTGCGCGAGCGGCTCCTGCCGATCGTCTCGCTCACCGGCCTGCTCGGCCAGTCGAGCCCGGGCGGGGAGGCGGAGCAGGCCGGCTTCGTGGTGGTCGCCCAGGTCGGGCGCGAGCGCTTCGGCATCCTCGTCGACGAGGTCTTCCACACGGAGGAGATCGTCGTGAAGCCGATGTCGGTGAAGCTGCGGCACATCCCGATGTTTGCCGGCAACACGATCCTCGGCGACGGCGCCGTGGTGCTGATCGTCGATCCCAACGGCGTGGCCCGCCAGGTGGCGCAGGGCGTCCAGGGCAGCGGCGGCCACATCGACGCCGACGCCGACGAGGCGGTGGAGATGGCCGACACCAAGACCACGCTCCTGGTGTTCAAGGGCGGCCAGGGCAGCTTCAAGGCGGTGCCGCTGTCGCTGGTCACCCGCCTCGAGGAGATCGAGTGCGCCAAGGTCGAGTGGCTCGGCGGCCGCGCGCTGATCCAGTATCGCGGGCGCCTGATGCCCCTGGTCCCGGCCGACGCGGCGATCACCATCAAGTCGGAGGGGACGCAGGCCCTGGTGGTGTTCTCCGACGGCGAGCGCGCCATGGGCCTCGTGGTCGACGAGATCGTCGACATCGTCGAGGAGCGCCTCGACATCGAGATAGCGGCCGACCGGTCGGACCTGATCGGCTCGGCGGTGCTGCGGGGCCGGGCGACCGACATCATCAACATCGCCCACTTCCTGCCGCTGGCCTACGACGACTGGGCGCGCGGCCTGAAGCGGCCCGAGCAGATCTCCACGATCCTGCTGGTCGACGACTCGGCCTTCTTCCGCGACATGCTGAGCCCGGTGCTGAAGGCGGCGGGCTACCAGGTGGTCACCGCGGCGAGCGCGGACGCGGCGCTGGCGGCCCTCCAGGCCGATCCGCAGATCGAGGTCGTGGTCACCGATCTGGAGATGCCGGGCCGCAGCGGCTTCGACCTCGTCGCCGCCATGCGCCGGGCCGAGCCGCGCCTCGCCGGGCTCCCGGTGATCGGCCTCAGCGGCGCGATCGGCGCCGATGCGGTTGAGCGCGCCAGGGCCCTGGCGATCAGCGACCTCGTGGCGAAGTTCGACCGCAGCGGCCTGATCTCGGCGCTGGCCGAGATCGGCGCCGCCACGGTGTCGAAAGCCGCCTGAGCCTGCACGCCGCCCGCCCCAAAACGATCGAGACGATCGAGACGATCGAATCCGGAGAGTTCCGATGCAGGCTGCCAACGCCAACACCAGCAGCGCCACCACCAACGGCGTCGAGACCGGCGCCACCGACGACTTCGTCACGGTCTATGTCGGCGAGACGCTGTTCGGCCTGGCGATCGAGCGGGTGCACGACGTCTTCGTCCCCTCGGGCGTGACGCCGGTTCCCCTGGCGCCGGCCGAGATCGTCGGCCTCCCGAACCTGCGCGGCCGCGTGGTGAAGGCCATGAGCCTGCGCTGGCGGCTGGGCCTGCCCGACGCGGAGGCCCAGGCGGACGGCACCAAGGCCAGCCCGAAGATGGCGATCGGCCTGGAGCAGGCCGGCGAGACACTTCGCGCTGGTGGTAGACGGCGTCGGCGAGGTGCTGAAGCTCGGGGCCGACAGCCGCGAGGCGGTGCCGATCAACCTGGATCCGCGCTTCGGCGATCTCGCCACCTGAGTCCATCGCCTCGACGGGCGGCTCCTGGTGATCCTCGACGTGGATGCGCTCCTAGGCTTCACGCCCGCCGGCGCCAAGGCGGCTTGAGGGAGAGGTCGATGAAGGCGCCCCACGAGACCACCTGCCTGGTGGTGGACGATTCCGCGGTGATCCGGAAGGTCGCCCGGCGGATCATCGAGGATCTCGGCATGAACGTCAGCGAGGCCGAGGATGGCAGCGCCGCCCTCGAAGCCTGTGCCGCCAGCATGCCGGACGCGATCCTGCTCGACTGGAACATGCCGAACATGGACGGCTACGCCTTCCTCCAGGCCCTGCGCCAGAGCGAGGGCGGGGGCGTGCCGAAGGTCCTGTTCTGCACCACCGAGAACGATGTCGGGGCGATCGCCCGCGCCCTCCGGGCGGGGGCCGACGAATACATCATGAAGCCCTTCGACCGCGACATCCTGACGGCCAAGCTCGAACAGGTCGGTCTCGTCGCCGACGCGGCCTGACCGCACGATTCGGCTCCGACGCCCCTGCACCCGCGACCTGTACCCGAGGCAAGCATCATGGCCCTGAGTCCCGCGGTTGCTCCGCTCCGTACACCCACCACCCCGAGCACGACCGCATCCGCCACCACGATCCGGGTTCTGGTGGCCGATGATTCCGCCGTGGTGCGCGGCCTCGTGGCCCGCTGGATCGGCGAGGCCGGATTCGAGCTCGTCGGCACGGCCTCGAACGGCCGGATCGCCCTCGAGCTGATGGCCAAGCACGACCCGGACGTGGTCCTGCTCGACATCGAGATGCCGGAACTCGACGGCACGACCGCGCTGCCGCGCATGCTGGCCATGAGCCCGAGCGTGCAGGTCGTGATGATGTCGACGCTGACCACGCGCAACGCCGACATCTCGTTAAAATGCCTCGCCCTCCGGGCGGTGGACTATATCGCCAAGCCCGAGAGCAGCCGTGGCGTCACCACCTCGGACACGTTCCGGGTCGAGCTGATCGAGCGCGTCCGCGTGTTCGGCTCCGCCCGCGCGCGGAGCCGGCGCCCCCGCTTCGGCCATGTGCGGGCCACCCCGCACGCCCCCGCCGGGCCTGCGGTCGGGCACCACGCACCCGCGGTCGTGGCGCATCCGGCGCCGGCCGCCGCGCGCCCCGCGACCCCCTTCACGCTTCGGCCTAAGGTCCGCAACCGGACCCAGCCCCGGGCCCTGCTGATCGGCTCCTCCACGGGCGGCCCGCGGGCGGTGGGCGAGATGCTGGAGGGAATCGGCTCGGCCGCCCTGCGCCGTCTGCCGGTCCTGATCGTCCAGCACATGCCGCCGATCTTCACCGCGGTCTTCGCCGAACACCTCGCCACCCGTACCGGGCTCCCCGCAGCCGAGGGCAAGGCCGACGAGCGGGTCGAACCGGGCCGCATCTACGTGGCCCCGGGCGGCCGCCACATGGGACTGGCCGCGGCCGCCGGCGGCCCGATCATCAAGCTCACCGACGGCCCGCCGGTGAACTTCTGCCGCCCCGCGGTCGACGTCCTGTTCAAGGACGCGGCGGTCGTGTTCGGCGCCGCCACCGCGACCGTGATCCTCACCGGCATGGGCTCGGACGGCACCAACGGCGCCCGGGCCCTCACCGAGGCCGGCGGCCCGGTTCTGGCCCAGGACGAGGCCACCAGCACGGTCTGGGGCATGCCGGGCAGCGTCGCGCGGGCCGGGCTCGCCGAGGCCGTGCTGCCCTTGCCCGAACTCGCGACGGCGCTCCGCGCCATGATCACGGGGCAGCCGGCATGACCGAACTCGAGTTCGAATTCCTGCGCAGCTTCCTGAAGCAGCGCTCCGGCCTCGCGCTGACGCCGGAGAAGCGTTACCTCGTGGAGAGCCGGCTGACCCCGGTCTGCCGCCGCTTCGGGCTCGCGAGCCTGGGCGACCTGATCGGCGCCCTCAAGCTCGCCCAGAACGGAACGATCGAGCGGGCCGTGGTCG
>NZ_BACT01000542.1:0-1888 GCF_000333255.1 Methylobacterium sp. B1
CCCCCCGCAGGCCGACGCGGGCGCACCCGGCGGACCGGATAGGACCGGGTCCCCGGGCGCGGAGCCCCAGAACGGCTTCCCGGCGGCGTGGCGCCGTGCCGCCCTCAGCCCTCTACAGCAGCGGATCCAGAATGAAAGGCTCCTTCGGCACGCGGTAGCCCCGCCGCGCGCCGCGGCTGGTCTCCACCGGCGCATCGGTGCCGCCCGGCGGCACTGCCGCCACGGAGAGTTCGTCGCCGGCGCGCACCGAGGCCGCATCCGGCTCCGGGGCGCCCCCGCCGAGGCCGACGGAGACCGGCAGCGTCCGCCGCCCGGTCGCCGCGCCCCCGCTCGCCGGCGCGGCGGCCGGGGCCGCCGTCTGCGGCGGTTCCAGGGCACCACGCCGCCCGCAGGCGGAGACCGCCAGGGCCACGAGGCCGGACACGGCGAGGAGTTTCAGGGCGGGTTTCGACAACATCGCGCGAGGGTCCGGCGGGCTCGGCACCGGCACGCGAGGGCCGGCGGGAGCGCTACCTTAGCCGTTGCCGAGCCCCGGCGCGAGCGCGCCCCCGCCACAGGCCGGGCTCGGTCCTCGGCCGATGGCCCGCTAGGGGGACTTTCGGCCGAGGATTGTCAGCGGAGAGGCGTCAGCCCCGCCGCTCCTTGCCGCCCTGCGAGCCCTGCCGGTTCTTGGCGGGGGCGTTCTGCTGCTGCTCGGCCTCGTAGGCGTCGATCGCCCGGCGGCAGTTCTCGCTCAGCTTCTTCCAGTTCTTCTGGAAGCAGGCGTCGGTGGCCGGATCGTCGGGGGCCAGATTGCCGCAGTAGGTCAGGTAATCGCCGGTGCAGTACTTCTTCAGGGTCTCGTTGCCGCGCTTCGTCTGCTGCGCCGCCGCCGGCAGCGTCAGGACAACGGACGCCGCGACGGCGAGGGCGATCGGCTTCAGGCGCATGGGTATCCGTACCATCTGTCGAAGTTGTGAATGCGTGACGCGTCGACGTTGCGATGATGCCTTTGCGTGGTCGAAACAAGGCAGTCGTCGCAGGTTTTCGGTCCGGTTCTGGTGGTAGAGGCCCCGTTTCGGAGGCGGATCCGCTCAAACCCGTTCGTGCTGCGGCATCGGCGCGGTAGCGCGGGGCATCCGGCCCGGGCCCGTGAGGGCGTCGGCGACCTCGACGATTCGCCGGCGCAGATCGGCGTTCTCCCGCTCGATCCCGGCTTGCCGATCCGGTTGCCGGTCGCCGGAGCGGTCGTTCTGCCGGTCGGCCAGGGTCAGGGCCAGAGCCTCCTCGGCCGCCTTCAGGCTGGCGCGCAGATCGTCGCGTTCGGCCGCCAGCGCGGCGGCGTCCGGTGCCGGGGCCGTGCCCTGCCGGAGCGTCAGGAGGCTGTCGAGCAGGTCGGCATGGGCGTCCTCGAGGGCCTGGAGCGTCGCGAGGCTCGCGGTGCCGTCCTCGCGGGCGATCGCCAGTTCGGCCTCGAGCTCCCGGGTCTTAGCCTGGACCTGGGCGATTTCGGCATCGCGGGCCGCGACATCGCGTGCCAGGGCGGCGACCCGCATCGTCCCGGCTCCGATCGCCGCCATGTCGGCCTGCCGCCGCGCCTCGACCGTCTCGACCCGGCGCTCCAGGCGGCGCTGCTGGACGGCGAACTGCGCGCGCAGGAAGTCGCGCTCCGCCGCGATCTCGGCCGGCGAGAGGGGCAGGCGCGCCTCGGCCCGGCGTCGCTCCAGGCGTGCGGCACGCGCATTGAGGGCCGGCAGCAGCAGCAGGCCGCACAGGCTCGCCGCCAGGAAGCCCAGCGCGAAGATCATCACCGTTTCGATCACGAGGGTGCAGTCCGCGCATCCGGCCGGAAAACCCGACCCAAAACCACTCTAGCCCAGGTGGCCGCGGGGGTGAAATCTGCGGCACC
>NZ_BACT01000541.1:0-19581 GCF_000333255.1 Methylobacterium sp. B1
CAATAATATTTGACTGGTGCCGGATGTGTCGCTGTCCGCTTCTTCGAATCGATCTATCGAAGATTATCCGATAGAATATCATCAAATTTATTTCGTATGATAATTTTTTATTGCTATAAGACGATTTTCGCAAGATGTATAGAGTTCCGCGATGGAGCGCGACGGTCGCATCTGGTCCTAGTAAACCTCGCGCACAGTCGAACGATCGCAAGGATGAACGCTTGAGTTAATCCGCTTTTATTGTATAGTTGAGACTATAATTGAATAATAACAGCGTTGTCGTGACGCTTTACCGGTGACTGGCTGTGGAAGATCACCGAAGGAGAGTTCATCCATCGTTATTTTGTTTATTCACAGGCTTGTTATAGAGCTGCCGTTTCTTCCTATTAATTCAATTTGCGACCGCTCAAATTCGTTAATTGTTGCGGGCGGCTGTAAGTGGATCAAAATTATTAAGCTTTCCCCGAAGTTCTCGTCCGTCCGAGCGCCGCAGATGGGGCTTCCCGCGACCGCGGAGCGTGCTGGTGAAGCTGACGGCGGCCGGCTGGATTTGCGAAGGCGCATGGCTTCAATTGGCGAATGGCCGCCGAGAAAAGCCGCGCTACTGGACGTGGTCGGCAGGATCGTTCCAGCGAGGATTTATACCAACTCTCACTGATCAGAACCCATGAGCCCAGGCCCGCAGGCCGATGGACATGATGCGCCAGGGCTGGTCCTTGAGCGTGTTCCAGGCGTCGCGGCACTGATCGAGGATGGCTTCGTATGACGCAAAGATCCGGTTGCCGAGCCAGTTCTCACGGATGAACTGCCAGAGGTTCTCGACCGGGTTCAGTTCGGGCGAGCGCGCTGGCAGCGGCAGCAGCGGGATATTGGCCGGCACGATGAGCTTCTGGGTCAGGTGCCAGCCAGCCCGATCGAGCAGCAGCACGGCGTGCGCACCGGCGGTGACGGCCCTGGCGATCTCGGCCAGATGCAGGTTCATCGCCTCGGTGGTACAGCGGGGCATGACGAGCCCGGCGGACGGTCCGCCGCCGCGGCGGCTTCGAAGCCGTGGTACGCGCGCTGATGGCGGAATCCGGCTTCGCGACCACCGAATCCCCGCGCACCGGCGATGTCGGCCTCGTCGCGCACCCGCGCGTCGGGCCGGCCTGCGCGATCCGCTGCCCGCTGGGCTGGGCGGCGAAGAGCCCCGCCGACCTCGCGCTCGGCCCCTGGCCGGCCCGCGTGGCCTGGCGCGTCTGATGCCGGCGGCGATCGGCGCCGCCCTGACCGGCGAGCTGGCGCTCGGCGCCACCGCGGAACTCGTCGTCGGCGACGCGGTCGTGACGGTCGGCACCGTGGCCCTGCAATACGGCGTCCAGGCCCTGCTCGGCTCCGACAAGCGGTCCGATCCGCCTTGGAGGCTTCGGTGCCCGTCATCGACCGCGATTACACCAAGTTCTTGCAAGCCGGGAAGGTGGATGAGGCGCGCGATCTCCTTGAACGGCAGACGCCTCTCTCGTTCTTCGGCTCTCGGGACCATTGGCGATGGGCTGCTCACCGCTGGGTTGAGCCGGGAGGCCGTCCAGTACGACATCGGCAATCCGCTGACGGCTGCGTCGATGACCCGGCACGCCCTCTCGGCCGCCTTGTACGCGCCGATCCGGGTACTTCTGCGTGAGGATGACGACGATAAGATTGCCTTCGAGTACGACCGTCCGGTCAGTACCCTCGGCCAGTTCGGGAATCCGCAGGTCGATGGCGTCGCCGGCAAACTGGATGAACTCCTCAGGCGCGTGCTCACTGCGGCTGCCGAATGAAGTCAGGCCCTTGTATGCGTCGCGGATCGGCCCAGCCTCGGCTTCCACGCGGCGCACGATGGGAAACAGTTGAAAGGTTTCCGCAATGGCTGGCGTCCGCCGCATCGGGCTCGTGCTCTGCCCGGATTTCGATTTCATGGGCTTGGCCGTGACCTCGCCCTTCGCCGTGGCCAATCGATACGTCGCCGACACGACCTACGACATCCACGTGCTGTCGGAGGCGGGCGGGCTCCTTCGCTCGGGGTCCGGCCCTGCCGTCGAGACCGAGCCGCTGAGCGAGCCGTCCGCCTTCGACACGATCATCGTCGCCGCGGGCATCAGCCTGCCCGAGCCGAGCCCAGATCTCGTCGCCTACCTGCGGGAGGCGGCCCGTTCCACGCGGCGCCTGGCGGGCCTGTGCCTCGGCGCCTTCGCCCTCGCCGATGCCGGGCTGCTGAGCGGGCGGCGCGCCACGACCCACTGGCGCTACGCGCCGCAGTTCCGCGCGCGCTACCCCGACTGCGCCCTCGACATTGACAAGATATACGTCGCGGACGGCAACCTCTGGACTTCCGCCGGCATGTCGGCGGGCATCGATCTCGCCGTCGCCATGGTCGAGCGCGACCACGGCCGGCAGGTGGCCCGCACCGTGGCGCGGGGCCTCGTCATGGAGCGCCGTCGCGCCGGGGGCCAGGCCCAGCACTCGGCCCTGCTCGATTTCGATGCGCCGAGCGACCGGATCCAGAGCGTCCTCGCCTATGCGCGCCAGAACCTGCGGCGTCCGCTGACGACCGAGGATCTCGCGGCGGTCGCCTGCCTCAGCCCACGCCAGTTCACCCGGGCCTTCCGGACCGAGACCGGCGTCTCGCCGGCCAAGGCCGTCGAGGCCATGCGCGTCGAGGCCGCCAAGCACATGCTGGAGCAGAGCCGCCTGCCCATCGAGCAGATCGCCGCCGCGGCCGGCTTCGCCAACCGCGAGCGGATGCGCCGGGCATTCCTGCGTGTCCAGGGCGACGTCCCGCGGGCGATCCGCCGGACTGCGGGTCCGCTCGCCGTCGTCTGACGCGGCGGCATGTCCGAAAACGAGGCAAATATGACGTAGTGGGTGCCGAGACCTCTGCTTAAGCATGGCCTTAGGGTCTAATTACTGTCGGGGAGTCGCGGTCATGGTGAGCCTGACGATTAACGGTCGCCACTATTCCGTCGACGCCGAGCCCGATACTCCGCTGCTTTTCGTCCTACGGGATACGCTCGGCCTGACCGGCACAAAATATGGCTGCGGCATCGCCCAATGCGGGGCCTGCACGGTCCATCTCGACGGACAGGCGACGCGATCCTGTCAGGTGCCTTTAGAGAGCGTCGGCACCCAGGCCGTCACGACCATCGAGGCAATCGAGCAGGACGACGTCGGCCGGAAGGTCGTGGAGGCCTGGGTCGCGTTGCAGGTGCCGCAATGCGGCTACTGCCAGTCCGGCCAAGTCATGGCCGCCACCGCCTTGCTGAAGCAGACCCCGCACCCGACTGACGGCGACATCACAGAGGCGATGACGAACCTCTGCCGCTGCGGCACCTACAACGCCATTGCCGCCGCCGTGCGGCAGGCCGCCGCCTGAGGAGTCCGCGATGCATCCGCTCCTCCGCCCGCAGCCCCCTCCCGCCGCCGAGTCCTCGCGGGGGCCGGCGCTGCCCTCGTCCTCAGTGCCCTCCTGCCCGCGCGAAGGACCCACGCCGAGGCGCAGGGCCCCGCCGAGGGGGCGGGTGCCCTCGCGCCGAAGCCGGGGACGCGGGTGGCCGCCTTCCTGGAGATCCATCCGGACGGCACCATCAAGCTGCTCAGCCCCTTCGTGGAGGGCGGCCAGGGCATCGCCACCGGCTTGGCGCAGATCGTCGGCGAGGAGCTCGACGTGCCGCCCTCCCGCTTCGTCGTGGAATGCGCGCCGCCCGGACCGGACTACGCCGTCGTCAACGGCATCCGCATGACCGGCGGCAGCTTCTCAACCCGGTCGAGCTACGAGACCATGCGCCGCCTCGGCGCGACCGCCCGCGACCTGATGATCCGCGCGGCCGCGGCCCGGCTCAAGGTGCAGGACGGCGAACTCACCACCCGCGACGGTGTGGTGCTTCACGCGGCAACGAGCCGCGTCCTCTCCTACGGCGACCTCGCCGCCGATGCCCTGAAGCTGAAGCCGAACGAATCCGTCCCCCTGCGCGACCCGGCGACCTTCCGCTACATCGGCCAGCCCGTCCCCCGCCTCGACGTGCGGGACAAGTCCACGGGCCGGGCGATCTACGCCATCGACCAGACAGTCGAGGGCATGCTCTACGCCGCCGTGCAGCACGCGCCGCGCCTCGGCACGGAGCCGATGAGTCTCGCGAACGAGGCCGAAATCCGAGCCATGCCAGGCGTCCATTCGGTGCACCGCGTGCCCGGCGCCGTGGCGGTCGCCGCCGACAGCTGGTGGCGGGCGCGCAAGGCGGTCGAGGCGCTGAAGGTCGAATGGTCGGCCGCCAAGCCCAGCGGCATCGACACGGTCGCTGCGGATTTCTCGTCCGACGGCATGCTCGCGGCCCTCAAGGCCTCGGCGGATCCGGGCCACATGGCCGAGGAAGAGGGCGACGTGGCCGGCGCCTTCGCCAAGGCCGCCAAGGTGGTGGAGGCGGAGTACGAAGCCCCCTACCTCGCCCACGCGCAGCTCGAACCGCCCTCGGCGATCGCGCGCTTCGACCGTGACGGAACCCTCGATGTCTGGCTTCCGAACCAGATGCCGGAGGTGTTCCAGGCCGTGTCGGCGAAGGTCGCCGGGCTGCAGCCGGCCCAGGTCCGCATCCACTCGCCGATGCTCGGCGGCTTCTTCGGCCGGCACTTCACCTACGACGCCGGCAACCCGTTCCCGCAGGCGATCCTGCTCGCCAGGGCTACCGGCCGCCCCGTGAAGGTGCTGTGGTCGCGCGAGGAGGAATTCAGCCGCGACGCCGTGCGCCCCCTGAGCTTCAGCCGCTTCCGCGCGGCCCTCGACGCCTCGGGCCAGCCGACGGCGATCGAGGCGCGCACGGTCGGGGAAGGCCCGATCGGCCGCTACTTCGGCATGATGATGCAGACGCCCGTCGACCCGTCGGCGGTCGAGGGCATCGTCGAGAAGCCCTACGCCGTGCCCAACCGGCGCATGACTTTCACGAAGGTCGCCCATCCGGTCAACATCGCGTTCTGGCGCTCGGTCGGGCACTCGATGAACGATGCGTTCTACGAGAGCTTCCTGGACAAGGTCGCCCAGGCCGGCGGCCAGGATCCGTTCGCCCTGCGCATGGCGCTCCTCCAGGGCAGCGCCCGGCACCGCACCCTCCTCTCGACGGTGGCCGAGATGTCCGGCGGCTGGCAGCGCGGGCCCTACCGCGCGGAGGGCGGGATGCGCGCCCGCGGCCTCGCCATGGCCTCGCCCTTCGGATCGGAGACGGCGACCATCGCGGAGGTGTCAGTGGAGGGCGGCGAAGCCCGCGTCCACAACCTCTGGATCGCCTTCGACCCCGGCAGCATCGTGAACCCGGCCATCGTCAAGGCGCAGGTGGAATCGGCGGCGGCGCTCGGCCTGTCCTCGGTGCTGTTCGAGCAGATCGTCTACCGGGACGGCGTGCGGCAATCGCAGAACTACGACACCTATCCTGTCCTGCGGCGGGAGCACATGCCGAAAGTCCATGTGCGCATCGTCGAGAGCGGCGCGCCGATGGGCGGGGTCGGTGAACCGGGCCTTCCGGGCGTGCCGCCCGCCGTGCTCAACGCCATCGCGGCGCTCACCGGGCAGCGGATCCGCGCGCTGCCGGTCGCCAACAGCAAGCTCACCGCTGCCTGACGAGGTTTTGACCATGACACCGCACACAGGCACGGCCCTCGTCACGGGCGCATCGTCGGGGATCGGCGCGACCTATGCCGATCAATTGGCCGCCAGAGGCCACGACCTCGTCCTCGTTGCCCGTGACGCCGCCCGCCTGCGGGCGGCGGCCGAGCGCATCGGGCAGGCGACCGGCGTGGCCGTCGAGGTCCTGCCCGCCGACCTGACGCGACCAGCGGACCTCGCAACGGTCCGGGATCGCGTCGCCACGGACGCGCGCCTCGCGCTCCTCGTGAACTGCGCCGGGCTCGGGCCTCTCGGGCCGTCGCTCGACAGTCCTGCGGATCTCTACGACGGGATGCTCGACCTCAACGTCCGGGCCTTGCAGACCTTGACCTTCGCGGCGGCGAAGGCCTTCGCAGACCGCGGTAGGGGCGCCATCGTCAACGTTTCCTCGGTCGTGGCCCTCATCCCGGAGCGCTTCAACGCCGGCTACGCCGCCCAGAAGGCCTTCGTGCTCGCCCTGACGCAGGGGCTCGCGGCCGAGATCGGCGGCAAAGGCGTGCAGCTCCAGGCAGTGCTGCCCGGCGTCACCCGCACCGAGTTCTTCGACAGGGCAGGCGCGGATATCGGGCAGATCCCCGCGGAGATGATCATGGAAGCCCGCGACCTCGTGGCGGCGGCCCTTGCCGGGCTCGACGCGGGCGAGGTTGTGACGATACCCTCTCTGCCGGATCCTGCCGATTGGCAGGCCTTCGAGGCCGCCCGGTTCCATCTCGGCCCGAACCTGTCTCGCCGTGCGCCAGCCGCCCGATACGGTTTCGGCTGACAGCACTGGCCTACGGGGCCTGCGTGGAGGACGAACGTTCGATGCTGCAGGTTGTCTTGGAAGAGCAGAGCGCGTCGGACTCCGAAGCCACCCTGATCGCCCATCGTCCGCCGGAGCGACCGAAGGGTCCGGGCGGCTGGCGGCAGGTGGAGGCCCTGCCCATCGGCCTGTTTGCGGCGGTGATGGGCCTGACCGGCCTGAGTGTCGCTTGGACGATGGCGCATACCCGGTACGGCGTCCCCCTCTGGCTCGGCAAGTCCATCGGGCTGATGGCCTGCGCCGCTTTTGTCGCCCTCGCGGCGGGCTACGGCACCAAGGCTGTCATCGCGGCCCCGGCGGTGAAGGCCGAATTCCGCCATCCCATCGCGGGCAACCTGTTCGGCACACCGCTGATCAGCCTGCTCCTCCTGCCGATCCCCCTGGCGCCCTTGAGCCTCACCCTCGCGCGCCTGCTCTGGATCGTGGGTGCCCTCGGCATGACCCTCTTCGCGTGGTGGGTCGTGACTCGATGGCTGAGCGACCGGCAGCAGACCGCGCATGCGACGCCGGCCTGGATTGTGCCGGTCGTCGGCCTCCTCGACGTGCCCCTTGCCCTTCCGGTTCTGGGCCTGCCGCCGATGCCGGGCGTGATGGTGTTCTCACTGGCCGTGGGACTGTTCTTCGCCGTGCCCCTGTTCACGTTGATCCTGTCCCGCCTGCTGTTCGAGCCCCCGCTCCCTGCCGCCTTGCAGCCGTCGCTCCTGATCCTCGTGCGCCTTCGCGGTGGGGTTCTCGGCATATGTGGCCACGACGGGAACGGTGGATCTCTTTGCGGAGGCGCTCTTCGCGGTCGCCGTGTCCTCCCTCGCCGTTCTGCTGCCGAAGCTTGCCCGCTTCGGGCGGAGCTGCCCCTTCCGCGTGTCGTGGTGGGGCGTGAGCTTCCCCCTCGCCGCAGCATCCGTCGCGACCTTGCGGGTCGCGACGGCGCAACCGGGCGCGGCGATCGACATCTTCGCTGTCGGCCTGCTCACGCTCGCAACGGCGGTGATCGGATGGCTGCTCGCCCGGACCCTCGTCGGACTCGCCCGCGGGGAGCTGCGCACGCTGGCGCAATGACCGGCGAGGGCGACAGGTCTCGGCTCACCCGCGACGAAGAGTTTGAACGTCCACATTTGAGAGGCTGCGAGAGCTGGCTGTGTGGCCGCAGAGGGTGCGTCACTGCCCGCTTAGAGGCGGAACTAGCGTTCGGTTACAGGAGCCGCACAAACGCTCTTAAAGGACTGCGTTGGGTTGCTTCCGGAACGGCGGCTTGGGGTGGATTAAAGACTGTCCGCTTCTGCGATCGAGATATGCAGAAGCGGACGCCGCAGTGATCATCGATGTCCTGTCATGGTCGCGGGACGGGGCAGCTCAGATCAAGCTGCTCGCACAGAGGCGAGGAAGCGACCGACCTCTCCGGTGAGATGCTCCGATTGACGCGATAGCTCTGTTGCTGCCGCGAGAACCTGGGATGCTGCGGCTCCGGTTTCCTCGGAGGCCTGTGCGACGCCGACGATATTGCTCGTCACTTCTCCGGCACCGAGGGCCGCCTGGCTGACGTTGCGCACGATCTCCTGCGTGGCGGCACCTTGCTGCTCGACCGCGGCCGCGATGCTGGTGGTCACTGCATCGATCTCTCGGATCTGGCCGGTGATGCCACCGATGGCCATCACGGCCTGATGCGTGACGCCTTGCACCTCGGCAATCTGACGCGCGATTTCGTCGGTCGCTTTGCCCGTCTGTTCAGCGAGTGCCTTCACCTCCGAGGCCACCACTGCGAAGCCGCGTCCCGCCGCCCCAGCACGTGCCGCTTCGATCGTAGCATTCAAGGCCAGCAGGTTGGTCTGCCCCGCGATGCCCGAGATCATCCCGACCATGTCACCGATGCGGGCGGAGGTCTGGCTGAGGGCCTGCACGAGAGTGGCTGTGTCATTTGCCGCGACGACGGCTTGTTGTGCCAAGCGTGCCGAGCCGGTGACCTGCCGGCCGATCTCTTGGACGGAAGAGCCGAGCTCTTCTGCGGCGGCTGCAACCGTGTTGACGTTCGCGGCGGCTTCCTCAGCGGCAGCCGCGACCGTCGTGGATTGGCCGGCAGTCTCAGTCGCGGTGGCAGTCATGGTGTTGGCGGTCGCCTGCAGCTCTGTAGCCGACGATGAAACGCCACCGACGATGCCGCCCACCGCACGCTCGAAACCGTCCGCGAGTTCGATCATGGTGCGACGGCGCTCCTGTGCAGCGGCTTCGTCGGCGCGGCGCTTGACCTCAGCCTCCTCGGCGGCCTTGCGGGCGACCATGGCCTTGATGCCTTCGACGGCCTTGCCGACGGTGCCGATCTCGTCGCCGCGAGTGGCCTCCTTAATCTCCGAGTCGATCTCACCCTGCGCCATGCGCTGAAGAACGGAAACGAGGTTGGCGAGCGGACGGGTGATACCCTGAAACACGATCACGCCGAGCAGGCCAAATGCGATCAGCAGACCAATAACTGCCCCGATCGTCAGGATCGAACTCGCCCCATGCGCAGTCTCAGCTGCGTTAAGCTTTGCGGCCTCGAGATCGCGAAGGTTGGTCTCCACCCGCTTGACCACGGCATCGACAATCTTCATCCGAGCCGGCCGAACATCGCGGTTCGAGATCTCGGACGCCGCTTCGGCTTGGTTCTTGAGGCCGAGGGCGACGGAGCGATCCGCTGCAGCAAAAAACCCGAGAAGGGTCGCCTTGATGCCCTCGTTCGTTGTCTTGCGTGCCTCGGTGTCCGCCTTGGCGATGAGCCAATCGATTGCGGTCAGGGCGCGCTCCTTGCTGGCCTTGAAGTGCTCGAGGTGCGCTGCCATCGCGACGGGATCGGTCTCGATAATAATATTTTTCTCCCGAATGGTCGCCTCGCTGACGGCGTTCTCCAGACGCAGAGCATTGATGGCACGCATCGCCTGCACGTCGACGATTTCCTGCGTGCTGGCGTCGAGTGCGCTAAGGTTGGCACGCGCTACGAGAACGACGCCTCCTGCGACGATCGCTAGGATCAAGGCTGGTATGGCAAGTTTGAGAAGAATGCCGATGTTGCGCAGGCGGACCATGATCAGAGTCACCAAGTATGGACGACGGACATCGTGAACATTTGGCTTTATGCACTGATATATCTTAACAAAAATTATTATCCCACAGCGAATGCCGCTCGAAGCTCGAAGTATGCTTGGATACGTTTAGTAGATCGACATAATCCCTCGGCGATGAAAATTTCGCCGATTAGCGATAGATATGCCGCGGCAACTCCTCGCTCGAACCTGCCGCATCTCCCGAGACAATAGTGTGTATGTGATGAACGCCATCACCCGTTCTGCGACTGTAATGGCGTCTGGAATGTCTGCTTGAGGGAAAGCAATCCGTATCGCTTTATGTCCGGGCTGGGTCGCTTCCGGAACGGCGGCATGGAGTGGTCTCGAGACGGTCTGCTTCTACTGCAGATCGGGCCAATGTGCTGGTTCGGAGTCGGGAGCCGATCGACGAATTGCTCCTCCCGCGCGGTAGAAGGCTCAGGGACTCTCCGAAGATGGTCCGGTCTGTGCTTGCCCCTGCTGGCCACCCGATCGTGTCGGTCCCTGTCGTCGCTGGGCGCGCGGCCGGACGATGGGTTTGCCCCCAATGGAAGGGCGGCGCCCCTTCTTACTCCACCCCGGTTCCCCATGCCCGAGTGCCTCGTCTTCCGCGTGCCCGCGCAGCATCCCGCCGACGTCTCCCAGGTGATGGGCCTCGTCGCTTCCGGGGCGGTGGAGGTGACCGAGATCGTCGCGATCTTCGGCAAGACCGAGGGCAACGGCTGCGTGAATGACTTCACCCGGCAGCTTGCGGTGATGGCCCTGGAGACAGCACTCGCCACCGCCCTCGGCTGCACGGCGGCGGAGGTCGGAGCGCGGATCGCCCTCGTCATGTCCGGCGGCACCGAAGGCGGGCTGTCGCCGCACTTCCTCGTCCTCGCCCGGCGTGACGGCCCCGCGGTGCCGGTGGGCAAGGCGCTCGCCATCGGCACGGCCTTCACCCAGGAGTTCCGGGCGGAGGAGATCGGCCGGATGGCGCAGGTCGAGGCGACTGCGGCGGCGGTCGGCCGGGCCATGGCAGAGTCGGGGCTCACCGATCCCGCCGACGTGCATTTCGTGCAGGTGAAGTGCCCGCTCCTGACGAGCGCTCGGATCGCCGAGGCGGCCGCCCGGGGCCACGGCGTGGCCACACACGACACCTACGCCTCGATGGGCTTATCCCGCGGCGCCTCGGCGCTCGGCATCGCCCTCGCCCTCGGGGAGGTCGACCGCGAACATCTTACGGATTCCGCCATCGGTACCCGACGCGATCTTTTCTCCGGCCGCGCCAGCTGCTCGGCGGGGATCGAGCTGATGCGCAACGAGATCATCGTGCTCGGCAACTCCCAGGGCTGGACAGGCCCGCTCGCCATCGCCCACCGGGTCATGGACGACGGCATCGACCTGCCCGCGATTCGGGGGGTGCTCACCGACCTCGGCTTCCTGGAAGCGGGGCAGTTGCCGCCTCATGACTCGGAGCGCGTGATCGCCCTGCTCGCCAAAGCCGAGCCCTCCCATGACGGCCTGATCCGGGGACGGCGCCACATCATGAACGACGACAGCGATATCAACGCCACCCGGCACGCCCGCGCCTTGGTCGGCGGCGTGGCCGCTGCGGCGATCGGCCGGACGGACCTGTTCGTCTCCGGCGGCGCTGAGCATCAGGGGCCGGATGGCGGCGGGCCGGTAGCGGTCATCGCCTGCGTGAGGGACTGAAGCCGTGCGCGGGGCCGCAGAAGTGCGTCCGCTTTGCTGAGGGCCACGCCCCAAAGCAAGCTGGTAGCGCTCGGCCAGCTCCCGCGGCGCCAACGCGCCTCCGACTGCCTCCGATGGCTGGATACCTGCTAGTCCGCTTTTGGACAGTTCGTGCATACAAGCGGGCCTTCCTGGCAGGCTACGCATCGGCGACCTCGAAGCTCTGCGAGCCGCCCGAGACCTGCATCACGACCGGCGTCCGCCCCTGCGTCGGCCGCACCGAACTCCCAGGGCCACTTCCGTTTCGACCCAAGTGCGGGAGCGCGTCTGACATTGAAGGTCTTCAGCGTCGTGGCGGCGCGGTTTGTCGGCAAAGCCAGCGTGCGATCACATGGTGGTGCTTCACGCCGAACCGTACCTCCGATCCCCCTATCTTCATGGGCGACATCGAAGGGACGGTCGAGAATGCGACAGGTGAAAGTCAGGCTGATGGAGTCGGGTCTGCGCCCCCGGCGGACGCGCTTGGAAATCCCCGGTTGGGCGGGCGATCCCGAGCCCCGCACGAACGGTTCGCAGGAATATGCCTGGCACTGCATCCCCTTTTCGGAGGCGGCCAAGGGCGGGATCGAGCTGTTCTACCCCTACGACAGCGAGCTGCGCGTGAGCACTCGGGACGGAAAGCTGGTCTTCGAGGGAGCGTTCGCCGAGCCCGGCGAACCAGGGCCGCAAGGGCCGCCGTTCCGGAGCTTCGGCGACGCCTACTACACCTACCAGATCCTCATCGACCTAAAGGTGGATGAAGGTTGGGCGATCAAGACCGAGACCCACCCTCGCTTCTACACCGACCGGACCGGAACCGTGCCGGTCGCGGTACCGGCCCTGATCCGGCACTGGTGGCCGATGATGTACTTCATGGTGTTCAAGGCCCCGGACGAGGGCCGCACCCACGTGTTCCGGAAAGACGAGCCGTTCATGCAGGTCACCGTCGTCCCGGCCGAGGCCGACTTCGAGCTTGTGCCCATGTCCGAGGAAGAGGCGGCCGAGCGCGAACTCCAATCGCGGCGCATCTACGCCAGCCGCGAGACGCTGGCGGCGGACTCGCAGTGGACCTCGGCGACCCACACCGTCTTCGACGGAACCTACCGGCGCATCCTGGGTGCCGCCAAGAGCCAGCGGTGAGGCCGGACGGGGTGGGAACCAGCCACCCCGCCGCAGCCGGCTCAGTACCCGTACGGCACGTAGTAGCCGTGGTGATGATGGTGATGATGGTGATGATGGTGATGGTGGTGGTACCGCCGGTAGTACCGGTGGTGATGATGGTGATGGTGATAGAACGGCGGGTAGAAGCCGTGATGATGGTGATGATGATGATAGTAGTATTGCGCCTGCTGGACCGTGGCCTCGCCCTTGGAGGCTGCCGGTAGCAGTTCGGCTTTCGCCGCGGCCTCGTCCGCCTCCTTGAGGAGCGCAACCGCGTTGGGGATGGGCTTGAGCAGGTCGGCGTAGCTCTCGGCCTGCATAGCCGCAGTCAGCCTGGTCTCGGCGGGCATCGCGGCCTGCGCCGGGTCGGCGGCCGCGAGCAGGGTGACGGCCCCGATCAGGCCAGCGACTGTCTTGTCCATCGACGGAATCCTTCCTTGCACGGCGCGGCCCGCCCCCGAAGAAGCGCGGACGGAAGCGCCGCCGGAAACACCACCCGCCATAAAGCCGTTCCGGCTTGCCCAGCGCTCGGCAATCACTTCTCCGGCATGAGCATCCAAGTGTATGCTGCCACTCGCTATTGCCGACGTAGATCTTTGGTGAAATGAAATTTCGTGGATTTTCTTCGCGTCCTCAGTTGCTGCATCTGGCGCGACTACGGCATTGAGTCGTTGGCGTAACCCAGCGGCGCGTGCATGCCGCTTTTCGAGATGACGGCGATGACGGGACGCTGGCCGTGGGCCTAGCTCGGTCGTGGACTCATAAAGTCCGCAGCCAGACCCGCAGGGCTGCGAGCTTGACGCTGGCGAGGAAGTTGTCGGGGTCGTTGTTGTAGCGGGTGGCGACGGCGCGGAAGTGCTTGATCTTGCTGAAGAAGCGCTCGACTGAGTTGCGGTACTCGTGCGGGAACGGGCTGAACGCCAGGACCTGCTGACGGTTGGGCATCGGCTTCACGTTTGCCCACGCGCCCTGCTCCGCCATCCGGGTGCGTAGCGCGTCCCTGTCGTAGGCCCGGTCACCCAACAGGATCTGAGCTGCACCCAACCCGCCCAGCATGTCGGCCGCCGCGCGTCCGTCATGCGCTTGGCCTTCCGTGATCTTGAGCACCACCGGACGGCCCTCGGCATCCACCAGCGCGTGGATCTTGCTCGTCAGGCCGCCGCGCGAGCGACCCATGCCACCGGATCGGCCGTCTTTTTTGGGGCGCAGGCAGCGTGCTGGTGCACCCGCACGCTGGTGGCGTCGATCATCTGCAGGTCGCCCTCGTAAGCCTCTGACACGGAATCCAGAAGCGGACCCCAGATGCCGCGCTTGCGCCAGCGCCGGAAGCGGTTGCCGCAGGTCGTATGCGGGCCGTAGCGCGCCGGAATGTCGGCCCAGGGCGCGCCCGTGCGCAGCCGCCAGACGATCCCGTCCAGCACCCGCCGGTCATCCACGCGCTCCTTGCCGCGCACGTCCGTCGGCAACAGCGGCTCGATCACCGCCCACTCCGCATCCGTCAGATCAAACCGCGCCATCCACGCCTCTCCTGCTCAGAGGGCTAACGATGGCGCGGCTCAACCGTGCCAGCCATTATGGGTTCGCGACCTAACGCTTCTTGCCCAGCTCGGCCGCGATGTCCTTGGTCATTCGCCCGACTTTGCGATGCGCGGCCGTAAGCTGGTCCTGCGTGACACCCCAGCGCTTCATCCAGAACTCGACAGCCTTGCGTTCCGACAGATCGAGGCGGTCCTTGTCGATGAAGCCACGCTTGTCCTTGAGGCCGGCCATGGGGATCCTGTTGGGTTGAAGACCTGCGGTCTGTGAAGAATCTCACGACGGACTGGCGAAGCATGAGCGCGAGGCGTCGCAAGCTAAGCTCTTCGCATTCGTGAAATCAGAAATAGTAAAAATTTATACGATAACTGCTTGTCAGGCGAATAGAGCGGCTAATCTCCGGGCACTTTCTGCTCGGCTTGATATTTGAGCCACATCGCACGATCAACTTCGGCGCGCTTGATACGGTCGGACTCTTTCTCATGCGTCAGCCACAGGACAACGCCGACCATCGTCGCTAGGACGAGCGGGCCGAGGAAAAGAACAACCATCTGTGCGAGCGTCAGGCTCACGCGCGCAGGGCTCCGAGCAGGCGTCTGGCCACCAGATGTAGTATGCCTGCCAGGAGACTCCAACTAACCAAGAGAGCGCTAGCTGTCAGCGCGCTGGCGGTGCCCGAGAAAATCGCCACTGACGGAGAGATACCGCCGACAGCCACGGAAGCGACTGCGACGCCGTTGACCCACATCGCTGTCAGCTTCGCCCGCTCATTGCGGATCAGCTTGGCGTCGTCGGGGCTCAGTGGCGGGATTTCGGTATCGGCCATGACACGGGGCAGCTCGGAGCAACCGAGGGGTTGAATAGAGGCTCGATCCGTGAGGTTATTTAGAACAAATCAGGAACAAAATCCAGGGTCGATCTCGCCTTATCGCGCGCTTTGGCGCCACCATCCCCAATATACGAGAGCCCGGATTTCGGCGGTTATCGGCAGCGAAGGCGGCCCCGATGATGAGCGTGCCCGCTTCTCGGATGGGGTCGGCCAGCGGCTTCTAAGCGCGCAATTTGCGCTCAGATGCCGGTAGCTAGGCCAAGCCCAGCTTCACGTGCGCCTCGGCGGGCGTCATCTGCCGAATGGCTTCCTCGGAAAAGCCAAGCTCACGAAGCGCCGCCCGCTGCCGGTTCGTGATCATCAGCGACAAGGCAGGAGACGTTTCAGGCGCGGTGCCCGTAGTGTTCAGCTCGGTGTCCTCGGCGCGGCCGACACGGTCGAGGAACGTTTCCTTTGCCGCAGCCTGATCCAGGCTCAGCCGAAGGTCGTCATCAGTTCCCGCCATTCCCGGCCCTCATTGCTTCTCTGCCGGCCTAAGGTGTGCGTCGGATCAGCAAGGGGACGACGGTACAGCCCGCTCTGACGAAGCAGCAGGCTGGGGCCGTCAGGGCTGTTCCGTCAGGGCGGATCTCGCCTACCGTCGCCCCGAGTGGAAGCGGTGACGCCAGCCCTCATTGAGCCTGCGCTCCTCAGCGCTCTCCTCCGGGACAGCGTCCAGACGCAGCAGGATCATCGCAAAGCCGTTCTTCTGAAAGTACACCTGCTCATAGAGGTCCGGAGCGTGGAGGTCGCGCTTCACATCGATCCAAAGATCGGCACTGCACGCGACGGTGTCGCTCGCGATATTCGGCTGGTTCGGACTGCTGTGATAGAGCGAGCCTGTCGGAACCGGGTTGCCGGCCGCGTGGATGATGGTCGGAAAGGAGAGGCTACGGTAGCATCGCTGCACCCGGCCGTTGCCCGCCACGACGATGGCAATGCGCTCAGGATGGTACTGCACGTAGGCCCGAGCCGCCGCCTCCTTTCTGACCGCGAAGTCGCGCGCGAGCACAAGAACGTGTTGCAGATCGGGCTCGCGAAAGGCCGCCATGGCTCCCCGCAGGAGGTGCGGAGGCATCAGTATGAGAGTGGCGAAGCGGTTGGCCTCCACCTCCCTGCGCTGCCGCTGATCGCCCTCCTTCGCTGTGACGCAGAGCAGGTCAGAATTCTTGCACAGGAACCGGCCGGGCTGATCCGGGACGTGGTGCGCCATGAGGAAGTGGCCGAGTTCGTGCGCGATGGTGAAGCGGCGACGCGGTTCGCCCACGCGCTTGGCGAGGATGGTGCCATCAGACCGCTTCGCGTCGGTAACGAGGCCGCCCTCGAACTCGTCGATGTCGATGTCTTCGATCCGGCGGATGCCGAGTCGCGCGCAGAGCTCTTGGATCGGCACCGGCACCGGAAGGTTCGGCTCGGCCTGTAGGATGCGTTTGACGAGCGCCTCCGGCGAGCCCGCGTCCACGAGATCCATCCTGCTGACCGACATCCGCGCAGCCCCTTTCCGCCCCTGAGCGGATCCATCGGGCCGCCCCGCGCCCGCGATCCCAAGATCGGACTGTGGAGAGTTTGTGCGGGCGGTAACTCAACTGCGCCATCGCGAGCGAGGGCCATACTGACGCGGCTCGGCGGCCCCGAGATCCCAACGGCATCAGTGAGGCTGAGATTGATCCTCGGCACCGATGTGCGCGACCGCCAACTCAATCAACGCCACCTCCTGGGTCGGTTCATCACCGGTCATAGAATGCTTGCTCGCTAAGGCTGAATGCGAGCGCGTGCCCTATCTGAGGGATGCGTCCCCACGCTCGTTATGGTCAAGCTTGCGACAAACGGGGGATGAGCAGTGACCGAAGGGCCAAGTACCAGAGCCCCCGAGCGGGCTCGCCAATCCGATCTCGCGCGTTTCCTTCTCCGCAGCGTGGCAGTCAGCTTGAGCGTGGCTGCGCTGGCGGCCTGCGCGACTCTTGCCCAACCGGGGCCGGGCGGACGGCTGAAGGGTAAGCTCATCGTGGAATGGAAGGGTGAGAACCGGTTCGCCTACCTCCCGGACCCGAAGGACCCGCTCACCTTCGTGACGACCGACAACCGAGCCATCATCCCGCAGCCAATGTACACCGATGGCGGCTCGATCCCGCCTATCCTCCAACCCATCCCTGGCTTCTCACCCTGGGGGTATGGGCCGGCCTACATCGTTCACGACTGGCTGTTCGAGCAGCACCGCTGCGGCTATCCCGGCGCGGACCAGATCAGCTTCGACGACTCTGCGCGCATTCTGGGCGAGGTCATCGACACGCTGATGCGCGAGGGCATGGTTCCGCAGAATCCGGAGGCTCGCGGGCTGATCGAGGCAGGGGTGCGGACACCCTTCGCGCGCCGGTTGTGGGACGCACCTCCAAGCGGGACAAACTGTCAGACGCCGGCCGTGGCGAGCCTGCGCCGGGCCACTCCCGAGGGGCCGACCGTTGTCCAGATCGACTTCTCACGCCCGCGACGGTTCCGCTAGGCTCTGAACCGGATCAGCGTGGCCGCCACGTGCCGGCTCTCGAACCTCCTGCACGCCACATCCCCCTACCGAGGTGGGGCATCAGCCCTTCCGCGCGCGCGGCTACGGTCCTTCAACATCCGAAATAGGCCGGTACAAGCCGATGCGAAATATGGGGCGCAACGTGGGCTGACAACTTCAGCCCTTCCGATTTCGAAAATTAAAACAGCAACTTAAGCCACATAGGTGGCGGAGACGGAGGGATTCGAACCCTCGATACCCATTTCTGGGTATGCTCATTTAGCAAACGAGTGCCTTCAGCCGCTCGGCCACGTCTCCGGCGCTCTGGCTCTAGAAGGTCGGATCCGGCGGGTCAACCCGATCCTGGCGGGCGGCGGCCACGCGGCGGCGCTCGACATGCTTCGCGACGCGCAGATGCCGCGAGATCGCGTAGTTCATCGCCGTCAGGAAGCCGTAGGTGCCGCGCACGAAGTGGCGGCGCCCGAGATAGGCCTTCAGGAAGTTGCCCGGCAGTTCCACGAACACCCGCCAGGTCGGGATCACCACGCCCCGCGTCTCCAAGTCCTCCGCCTGCTGGTCGGAGTAGCGATTCAGCTTGTCGAGCTGGTCGCCGAGCGAGCGCACCGAGAAATGATGGATCACGCCCCTGAGCCGCCCCGGCGTGACGCCGGGTTCCAGCGCCACCCGGTCGTGCACCGGCGAGGCGGCGTAACGGCCCCGGTCCTTCCTGTAGAGCCGGACCGGCGTCAGGGTGTAGGCGAGCGGGTGCGGGCGGCCCTCGCCGGGAAAGATCTCCGCGATGCCGATCCGCCACGCCGGCCGGCGCGGCTCGCCCGCGGCCCAGAGGGCCCGGATCTCCCGGACGAGATCCTCCGGCACCACCTCGTCGGCGTCGAGGTTCAGGAGCCAGACATGCCGGCACTGCTCCTCGGCGAACCGCTTCTGCGGGCCGTAGCCCGGCCAGGGATTGTGGATCACCCGCGCGCCGAGCGCGGCCGCCAGCGCCTGCGTGCCGTCGGTGGAGCCCGAATCGACCACCACGAGGTCGTCGGTCAGGCCCCGCACCGCCCGGATCGTCGCGCCGATCCGGTCCACCTCGTTGTGGGCGATGATGAAGACCGACAGCGGCAGCCGCCGGTCGGCCGCGGCGGCCGACGGGGACGCGGGCGCGCCGCTCACGCCAGCCAGTCCGGCACCCGGTCGAGGGCGATCAGCGCGTCGACGTCGAGGCGCGGTCGCACCACGGCCGCCCGGTCCCCCCGCACCAGAACCTCCGGCACCAGGGGCCGCGTGTTGTAGGTGCAGGACTGCACCGCCCCGTAGGCGCCGGCGCTCATCACGGCGATCAGGTCGCCCGCCGCCACCGCCGGCATGTCGCGGTTGAGAGCGAGATAGTCGCCGCTCTCGCAGACCGGACCCACCACGTCGGCGACGAGGCGCGGCGTCCCGGAGCTTGGCTCGAGGACCGGCCGCAGGGCGTGATAGGCCTCGTACAGGGTCGGGCGGATCAGGTCGTTCATCGCCGCGTCGACGATCACGAAGGTGCGCCCCTCGCTGTGCTTCACGTAGAGCACCCGCGTCACCAGGATCCCGGCATTGCCGACGATCATCCGGCCGATCTCGAAGACCGGCCGCAGGCCGAGCGGGGCGAAATGCGGCCGCAGGGTCGCCGCCAGGGCGGCCGGATCCGGCGGCGGCGCGTTGTCGTCGCGATAGGGGATCCCGAGACCGCCGCCGAAATCGATGTGGCGCAGGGGATGGCCGGCCGCCATGAGCGTCCGGGCGAGGTCCGCCAGCAGCCGGGCCGCGTCGGCGAAGGGCGCCAGATCGGTGATCTGGCTGCCGATATGCATGTCGACGCCGTGCACCGCGATCCCCGGCAGGGCGGCGGCAGTGGCGTAGACCGCCGGCGCCCGGGTGATCGGGATGCCGAACTTGTTCTCGTACTTGCCGGTGGAGATCTTGGCGTGCGTGCCGGCATCCACGTCGGGGTTCACCCGGATCGAGACCGGGGCCTTGAGGCCGAGGCCCACGGCCACGTCGGACAGGACCGCGAGTTCCGGCTCGCTCTCGACATTGAAGCAGAAGATGCCGGCCTTGAGCGCGGCCTCCATCTCGGCGCGCGTCTTGCCGACGCCGGAGAACACGATCTTGCCGGGATCCACCCCGGCCGCCAGCGCCCGCTGCAGCTCGCCCCCCGAGACGATGTCCATCCCGGCGCCCTGGGAAGCGAGGGTGCGCAGGACGGCCTGGTTCGAATCG
>NZ_BACT01000540.1:0-5424 GCF_000333255.1 Methylobacterium sp. B1
CCTGCACCCGGGTGGTCTCGACGCCGTTGCGCATGTAGCCGACGGGGTTCCAGCGGGACGCCATCGGCTGGCTGCTGCCGTCGTTGNCGTGGNCCCGGACCCGGATCGCGTGGGCGCCCGGCGTGAGCGCGNCCGTGAGCGACCAGGCCGGGAACGCGTAGGGGCCGAGATCCCGGCCGAGCGCGGCCTCGGTCCAGGTGGCGCCGTCGTCGGTGGAGACCGCGACCGTCCGGATGCCGGAGCCGCCGTCGAAGGCGATGCCCCGCAGGGAGACCGGACCGGCGGTCACGCGCGCGTTGTCGGCCAGATTCGTGAGGAACGACCGCACGTTGAGGCGCCCGATCGGCACCGTGGCGGCGGCCGCCTGGCCGGGTTCGGTGCAGGCGCAGGGATTGTCGGGGATGCGGTAGGCGGTCTTCATGAAGAAGCCCTCGAAGGGCTTGTCCAGCACCGTGACGGTATCGAGGTGCTTGACCCAGTAGGTGCCGTAATAGCCCGGCACCACGAGGCGGAGCGGGTAGCCGTTGAGCCAGGGCAGGTCCTCGCCGTTCATGCCCCAGGCGAGCAGCACCGCGCCGTCGCCGGCCTGGTCGAGGGTGAGCGCCTTGGCGAAGTCCGGCGTCTCGGGCAGCACAGGCCGGTCGAGCCCGTTGAAGGCGACCTGTACGGCCCCGGCCTTCACGCCGGCCCGGTCCAGCACGCTTCTCAACGGCACGCCCGTCCACCGCGCGCAGCCCATGGCGCCGTTGCCGAGCTGGCCGCCGGCCATCCGGGGCTCGAAGAAGCCGCGGGAATTGCCCGAGCACTGGTTGACCGCCACGATCTCGGTCCGGCCCGGCAGCGCCTTCAGCTCCGACAGCGACAGCGCGACGGGTCGCTCCACATGGCCGCCCACGGTCAGCCGGAACGCCTCCGGGTCGATCTCCAGGGGGATGTCGGCGAGGTGGTAGCGGACGAAGAAGGCGTCGTTCGGCGTGATCGCGCCCTCGTCGAAGACCGCGAACGGCGTCTCCAGCTGGGGCGGCCGGGCGGTGGTCTGCAGCAGCGGCCGCTTGCCCGGATAGGCGACGAGCGGGCGCTCGCCGTTGCCGAAGGGCAGCTGCGCGTCCTCTCCGGCCCAGGCGGGCCGCAGGCCGCTTCCCGCCGCCAGGGCACCGAGCACAGCGCTCTTCAGGAAGGCCCGTCGTGCCGGATCGGTCATCCCCTGCTCCCTCCCGGTCTGCCCCGACAGCCTCGGTCGCGCGGCGCCGGATCCATGGGATAGCCTGCGCCGGGCGAAAGGCCCAGATCCCCCCGCGTTCAGCCCTGCGTGAGATGCCGGCGCACCGCCGCGGCGATGACGGCCGAGACCCGGACGTTCGATTCCTGCGTCACCCCGGCGATGTGGGGCGTGAGGATCAGGTTCGGCACGCCCGCGAACGGGGCGCCGGCCGCGGCGTCGAGGGGCTCGCGGTCGAACACGTCGAGGGCCGCGCCGCCGAGATGCCCGGACCGCAGGGCGGCCGCCACCGCGGCCTCGTCGACGATGCCGCCCCGGGCGGCGTTGATCAGCACGGCGCCCGCGGGCATCCGGGCGAGGGCGGTCGCGTCGATCAGGCCGCGGGTCTCCGCGGTGAGCGGGACGTGCAGGGAGAGCACGTCGCTCTCCGCGATCAGCGCCTCCAGATCCCGGCGCCGCACCGGACCGTATGGGGGCGTCCAGGCCGGATCCTCGGCGGCCAGGAACGGGTCATGGGCCGCGATCGCCATGCCGAGGGCAGCGGCGCGGCGGGCAGTCTCCCGGGCGATCGATCCGAAGCCCACGAGCCCGAGGCGCTTGCCGGCGATCTCGCGCCCCATCAGGGCGTTGCGCGGCCACGTCCCCGCCGCGACCGCCTCGCTCGCCCCATAGGCCCCGCGCAGCAGCAGCAGCGCGGTGGCGACGACGTACTCGGCGACCGCGCCGTCATTGGCGCCCGTCGCCGGCTGGACCGTGATCCCCCGCGCCCGGCAGGCCGGAACGTCGATGTTGTCGAGGCCGACCCCGAGACGCCCGACGATCCGGAGGCGTCGGGCACCCGCGAGCAGCGCGCCGCGGACCTGCGTCCGGTTGCGCACGATCAGGGCGTCGGCCTCCGCCACGGCGGCGGCGAGTGCCTCGGGCCGGTCGACGAGTCCGGGATCGTACAGGGTGTCGAAGCCCGACAGGTCGGCGGCGATCGCCGCAGGGTCCATGAATTCGCTGATGACGACCTTGGGCATGGCGCGCCTGTTCCCCGGTTCCGCGTGGTCGCCCCCCGCTAGAGCCGTTCCTGGGCGCGTGGCAACACGGATCCGTCCCCGCTTGCGACGCGGCCGGGACGATTCCGGCGCTCCTTCAGGCGACCGCGCGGACGGTCTGCTCCGCCGGAGCGGCCGTGCGCGGCGTGCACGCGATCCGTATGCGCTCGATCAGGCCGGGGATCTCCCCGGGCGGCCGGGCCGGGCTGTAGAGGAAGCCCTGCGCGCTGTCGCAGCGCCGCAGCCGGAGCAGTTCGGCCTGCTGCTCGGTCTCGACGCCCTCGACCGTGACGTCGATGCCCAGGTCGCGGGCGATGACCATGATGGCCGCGATCACCGTCAGGCATTCGGGGCGGCTGCTCAGGTCGCGGACGAAGGCGCGGTCGATCTTGATCTTGTCGACCGGGAACTGCGTCAGGTAGCTCAAGGAGGAATACCCCGTCCCGAAATCGTCGAGGGCGATCCGCACCCCGAGCGCCCGCAGGGAGCGGAGATTGTCCAGCACGTGCGGCGTGTTGGCCAGGAAGATCGACTCGGTGATCTCGATCTCGAGGCGGTTCGCCGCCAGGCCGGTCTCGGCCAGGACCGCCGCGACGTCGGCGAAGAAGTCGGGCCGGCGGAAATGGACCGACGAGATGTTGACGGCGACGCGCAGGCTTGCCGGCCAGGTCAGCGCCTCCGTGCAGGCCCGCCGCAGGGCCCAGCGCCCGATCGTGACCACGAAGCCCGTTCCCTCGGCGATCGGGATCAGCTCGGCGGGCGAAACGGGACCGAGGCCCGGCCGGGTCCAGCGCAGCAGCGCCTCGCAGCCCACCACGTGGCCGTCCTGCAGGCTCACGAGCGGCTGGTAGTGCAAGGTCATCTCGCCGTCGGCGATGGCGTGGCGCATCGCCTCGTCGAGTTCGCGCCGGCGCTGCACGCGCACTTCCAGGCCGCTGTCGAAGTCCCGCCAGCGCCCCTTGCCGGCCTCCTTGGCGCTGTAGAGCGCGAGATCCGCCTTCCGGAGCAGATCCTCGGGATCGGTCGCGTCCGCGGGCGCGCAGGCGATCCCGATACTGACGCCGATCTCCGCCCGGACGCCGTCGATGAGGTAGGGCTCGCGCAGGGCCCCGATGATGGCTTCGGCCAGGGCCTGCGCCGCCGCGGCATCCCGGCCGCGCTGCAGGATCGCGAACTCGTCGCCCCCGAGGCGGAACGCCTGCGCGTCGGCCGGGAGCAGGGCGCGCAGGCGATCGCCGACCTGCCCCAGCAGGGCATCGCCGGCGGCGTGGCCGATGCTGTCGTTGACGGTCTTGAAGCCGTCGAGGTCGAGGTAGAGCAGGCTGACCACCGGGGCCGGCCCCTGCGCGACCGCTGCCGCGCAGGCCTCCGACGCGACCGCGTGGAACATGACCCGGTTCGACAGGCCCGTCATCGGGTCCCGCGTCGCCAGGAAGGCGATGTGCGCTTCCGTCCGGCGGGCCTCCGTCATGTCCGAGCCGACGCCCCGGAAGCCTGCGAAGCGCCCTCCCTGGTCGAGGAAGGGCTTGCCGCTGAGCCGGAGCCAGCGCCGGCCGGCCGGCGTGTCGACGGCGATCAGGAGCTGGTGGAAGGGGGTGCCCCCGCGGAGGCGCTCCAGCAGGTCGACGCTCTGATCGGCCTCGATCGGCGCCTCCCTCCGCCCGGCGAGCAGGGCCTGGAACCGGGCGTGCTGGAGCGTCTCCACCGGGCGGGCCAGGACATCCGCCATCCGGGTGGAGACGTGCTGGAACTGCCCGGTCTCGTCCGTCTCCCAGAGCCAGTCGCTGGCATTCGCCTCGAAGGCGTTGAGCAGCAGACCGATCGTCTCACTCTGATCCTCGACGCGCACCCGGTCCAGGATGCGCTGGCAGGACAGGCGGCTCATGCGGCGCACGCTCGTCACCACGAACACCGCGTAGACGGTGAGCAGGAAACCGATGCTGAGCGCGATCGGCTCCCCGGACCGGGCGAGCCCGACGAAGCTGCCGACGATGACCGGGACCGCGAACAGGTACGAGACCGACAGGAGCGGCCCGACCACGTAGGCGTCCGAGATCAGGCCCGCCACGATGGCGACGACGAGCAGCCGCTCCTCGCTGCTGCAGGGGGTGAACAGCACGACCGGCATGGTCGCCCAGGCGAGGCCCAGGGCGAAGGCCAGCCCTGCGGAGATCCGGCAGCCCCACCGGACGCTGCGTTCGGACGCGGTGCCGGCATAGGCGCGCCAGTAGAGCCAGGTCGTGTAGGTCGTTGCCGTGATCAGCGCCGCGACCACGGCGAGCAGGCCGAGAAGATAGGTGTGCGAGGCCGAGCCCCAGAAAAAGTACGTGACGGCCAGCGCGATGATCAGGTGCGTCACCGCCGAGTAGGTGGCGAGCTTCAGCGTCTCGTCGAGGAGCCCGGTGCGCACCTGAAGCCGGTAGCGGTTCGGCAGCGCGTCGACCGTGTCGGGGCCGCGGAGGCGGCCGAGCAGCGATCCCGTCCGGCGCCGCGACCGCCGGGCCGGATCGGGCCCGCCGGCCGGGCCGGCCGCCGCGGCGGACGTCTCACGCGACATGGCGGGGCTCGACCCTCATCGTCAGGCCGCCCTTGGGCCGCAGCGTCACGCGGAACTGCGTCGCGGGCATCGCCCGGGTGACCGGTCTGAAGCGGAAGGCGGGCAGCAGCGTCGCCAGGATGACGAGGCACTCGGTCAGGGCGAGGCTCATGCCGATGCACACCCGCGGGCCGGCTCCGAACGGCAGGTAGGCGTAGCGGTCGCGCGCGGCGGCCCGCTCGGGGGCGAAGCGATCCGGATCGAACACCTCCGGCTCGGGACGAAGCCCTGGGGCCTGATCGTCCTCCTGATGCTGGGGTTCGTCGCGGGGATCTACAACGTGATGCGGGTGTCGGGTTTCGCCGGCGCGCGTCCGGGACGGCGCGATCGGCAGGAGCCATAAGGCGCGCCGATCGGTAGGGAATGTGGGGCGGCCGACACCCGTCGGCGCGCCGGACAAGAAGGGCGGAAGCGGGAATGGCGGTCACGATCGACCCGATTCATCAGTTCGAGCTGAAGCCGCTCGTTTCGCTGGGCCATATCGGCCATCAGCAGCTCGCGTTCACACAGTCCGCCCTCTACATGTTCGCGGCTGTCGGGGTGATCGCGCTGATCACCATCGTGGCGAC
>NZ_BACT01000539.1:0-10933 GCF_000333255.1 Methylobacterium sp. B1
GGGGCGTTCTCGAAGATCACGCTGCCGCTCGCCGTGGTGCGCTGGCCGAAGCCCTGCCAGTCGTCCACGACCCGCACGCCGGGGGCGTCCCGGCGCACGAAGACCAGGAGCAGTCCTCCGTCGGGGCCGACCGCGCGGGTCGGGATCCAGTGGGCGAAGAGTGCGCCGGTGGAATAGAAGCGGTGGCCGCTCAGGCGCGGGCCCGCCGGCCCGGATGTCAGCCGCGTCTCCACGCGGGTGATCGCCTTGCCGTTGCGGGCGGGGCCGGCATTGCCGATCCGGTGGCCGGCGAGGACGTCGCGGTAGATCCGCGCCTGCTGGGCGGGGCTGGCGGCGACCGCGACCAGCGCCAGGACGCCGAACTGGTTCTGGGGGATCTGCGCCGCCGAGCCGTCGGCGGCGGCCAGGATCGTGAACACCTCGGCCAGCGTCGCGTAAGAGACTTCCGCGCCGCCATGGGCCCGCGGCACCGTGAGGCCGCCGAGCCCGCTGTCGGTGAACGCCGCGATCTCCCCCCAGGGCAGGCGCCGGTCGCGGTCGCGCTCGGCCGCGCCCGCCGCGAAGATCCGGGCCACGGCCTGTGCGGCTGCGATCGCCTCGGCGTCGGATCCGATCCGGTGCGGGGGCGACGGCGGCGGGGGCATCGGCTCGGCCGCCCCGTCGGCGACGGATTCGTCCATGTCCAGGCTCATGGGTGCAGGCTCATGGGTGCAGGCTCATGGGTTCAGCCTCAGGGATGCGGCCTCGGGTGTGGGCCGCCTCGTGCCGGGGCGCGGGGCCGTCAGCGGGCCCGGAGCCGCCGCACCGCGGTGTCGCCCGCGAACTGGACCACGCACACGAGGGCGATCAGGATCGCGATCACCACCATCATCACGGTGGTGTCGAAGCGCTGGTAGCCGTACCGGATGGCGACGTCGCCGAGGCCGCCCGCGCCCACCGCCCCGGCCATCGCGGAGGCGCCGATCATCGACACCACCGTGATGGTGAAGCCCGCGACGATCCCCGGCAGCGCCTCGGGCAGGAGCACGTGGGCGAGGATGTGCCGGCGTCGGCAGCCGATGGACTGGGCGGCCTCGATCAGGCCGGCATCCACCTCCCGCAGCGAGACCTCGGCGATCCGGGCGAAGAACGGGGTGGCGCTCACCGCGAGCGGCACGATGGCCGCCCAGACGCCGATGGTGGTGCCGGCCACCAGCCGGGTGAACGGGATCAGCGCCACCAGTAGCACGATGAACGGCACGGCCCGGAAGCCGTTGACCACGGCCCCGACCACCCGGTTGGCCGCCGGTGCCGGGACGATGCCGCCGGGCCCGGAAATGACGAGGAACAGCGCCAGGGGCAGGCCGGCCAGCACGGCGATCCCGGCCGAGACCCCGACCATGAGCCCGGTGTCGAGGAAGGCCTGCCAGAGGCGGTCGATCATCTGCGGGGTCATGCGGGGCTCCGGGTCGGTGGGTTCGAGGGGGAACCGCTTGCGCGGCGGAGTCTCTGCCGGATTCCGCGGGGAAGGCGGCCCATCGTCGCCTCACCCCGCCTCCGCTTCCGGGGCGACGTAGCCGAGCCTCTCGACGGCCCCGCCGAGCGCCCGCAGGCGCGCCTCCACGTCCGGATCCGCGCCCGGGACGGCGACCAGCATCCGGCGGACCGCGTGGCCCTGGATCCGCTCGATGCCGGCCTGGAGCAGGCGCACCGGCGTGCCGGCCGCCACGGCGAGGCCCGAGAGATCCGGCGTCCCCTGCCCGGCCCAGGTGATCCGCAGGATCGCGGATCCGCCGGGTGTCGGCAGCGGCTGCAGCCGGTCCGCCAGATCCGGCGGCAGGCCGCGGGTCAGCGGTTCGAGCAGCGCCTGCGTGGTCGGGTGCTCGGGCGCCCCGAAGACGCGCCAGACCGGCCCGGTCTCGACCACCCGGCCCCGTTCCAGCACCACCACGTCGCTGCAGATCTCGCGGATCACGTGCATCTCGTGGGTGATCAGGATGATGGTGATCCCCAGGCGCCGGTTGATGTCGCGCAGCAGGTCGAGGATCGCCAGCGTGGTTTCCGGGTCGAGGGCGGAGGTCGCCTCGTCGCAGAGCAGGATCTCCGGATCGCTCACGAGGGCCCGGGCAATGCCGACCCGCTGCTTCTGGCCGCCGGAGAGCCGCGACGGGTAGGTGTCGGCCTTGTCCTCCAGGCCGACGAGGCGCAGCGCCTCCGCGACCCGCGGGCCGATCGCGCTTCTGGGGACGCCCGCGACCGTCAGCGGCAGCGCCACGTTCTGCCGGACGGTCTTGGCCGCCAGCAGGTTGAAGTGCTGGAAGATCATGCCGACGCGCCGGCGCAGGGCCACGAGCCCGTCGGTGTCGAGGGCATCGACGGGGGCGCCGTCGACCAGAACCCGGCCGGAGGTGGGCGCCTCCAGCCGGTTGACCATGCGCAGGAGGCTCGACTTGCCCGCCCCCGATCGGCCGATGATGCCGAAGATCGCCCCCGCCGGAATGGCGAGGTCGACGCTGTCGAGCGCGCGGACCGGTCCGGCGGCGGACGGATAGGTCTTGGAGACCGCCTCGAACCGTACCGTGCCGGGCCTCCGGCCGGGCGCTGCGGCCGGACCTGCGGCCGGACCTGGGGCGGTGGCCGCGGCGCCCGGACTCCGCCGTCCGGTCGCGACCGGCGTGCCCGGAGTGTGCAGGCTGTCGAAGACGAGGCCGACCATCAGTTCTGCCACGCCAGCAGGTAGAGCTTGTCGCTGTCGGCGAAGGACTTGCGGATCTGCCGCTTCACGGCGTCCGAATTCTGAAACAGGGTCACGAACTTCCGGATCGCCGGGTCGTCCTTGCGGGACGTCTTGGTGACGAAGCTGACCGTGAACAGCTTGTCCTCGATGCCGGAATAGATCAGCCCGCTGGTCGGGTCGAAGCTTCCGGCCGCCACGATGAAATGCGGATAGCCCTGCGCGAGATCGACATCGCCGGTGATCCGCGCGAGCTGCGGTCCCTCGACCTCGGTGAATCGCAGCTTCTTCGGGTTCTCGACGATGTCGTCGAGGGTGCCGAGGAAGCCGACACCGTCCTTCAGCCTGACCAGCCCGGCCTTCTGGAGGAGCAGCAGGCCGCGGCCCTGGTTCACCGGATCGTTGGCGAGCGCCACCGACCCGCCCACCGGGATCTCGTCGAGGCGCTTATGCTTCAGGGAGTACAGGCCGATATTGGACAGGATCCCCTGCCCGACGATGTCGAACGCGTAGCCCTTCTGCTTGGCCGCGTTCTCCATGAAGGGGCGGTGCTGGAAGAAGTTCACGTCGATGTCGCCGGCATCGAGCGCGACGTTGGGCGTCGTCCAGTCGCTGAACTCGACCACCTTCACGTCGAGGCCCTCCGCCTTGGCCTCCCGGGCCGCCACCGTGACGGCATCGCCGTAGGCCCCGGGCACGACGCCGATCCGGAGGGCCTCTGCCCCGGCGGAGGATGCGCCGAGGCAGAGCGCCGCGACGGCGAGGAGACGCAGGATCTTCATCGGGCAGGACTCCGGCGGGGCAATGATCGGGCAATTCCGGATGTGGAGCCGCGAGACAACGGTCGGCATCCGACGCGCAGGCGCGGGCGATCCATCGATTCGATAGGCACAATCTTGTCCGGATGAGCTTCTTGAGAAAGTCTAGATCAGCTCAACGCGATCCGAAATTCCAAAGATGATCGTTTGGCGACATGAAAGATCTCCGGAAGGCCCGGTCAGGGGGATGCGGATGCTGCGTGCATCCCGTACGGCGCCTCTCGAGCCTCGTCTCGGACGAGACCGGACCAGTGCCCGTCGGATCGGGACCGTACCGGTCATCGAGCACGAACCGTGGCTCATCCAAGACCGCGTTCGTCCGCGAACAGGCCGCGACCGATAGCCCTGGATCCGGGGGATGAGCCTGCGCGGGAGGATTCCGTGCCCCGTTGGACGGCACCCAGGCGACGCCGGCACAGCCTGGGGACCGCGCCCGATGTCCGCGTCCACGGCCGACGGCGATCCCCGCAGATCTGTCGCGCGAGAAGACATCGAGTGTCTGTTTTCGCGACACTTTCCCGGCTCGACGGCGCGTACGGCCCTGACTCACGAAAATGTAGGCTCCCGCCACCGCGGGCATCATCCCGAATCCGGAACCCGGCCGTGTCCGAAACGTCGGGCCGGTCGCGACCACCGCGGCCGATCCCCGGCCGGGGCGGGCTGGCCTGTCCGGGGAGCATGATGGCGCAGGGGAACGACAGAGCGCGCGCGGCCCACGCGGCCGTGTCCGGCCCCGTGGGCGCGCCATGACCGCAGATCACGGTGTCTTCGCCTTCGCGCATGTCGGCGATCTCCATCTGGAGCGGAGTTCCGACCCCCATGCCGCCGACCTGCGGGCGATCCTCGCGGAGGTGGACGGGCTGCACGGACACGGCCTCCTCGACTTCGCCTACCTCCCGGGCGATCTCGCCGAGGACGGGCGGGCGGAGCAATACGCGGTCCTGCGCGAGGCCCTGCACCGGCACCCGGACCTGCCGGTGCGCCTGATCGCCGGCGACCACGACCGCCAGCACGGCACGATGACGGATTTCGACGCCCTGTTCGCCGCGGTGGCGGGCAGCCCCCGCGGCGGCGGCCACGCGGCGCGGCGCCATGACCTGCCGCGCCCGCACGACCCCGCCCCCGTCACGCATTACTACTTCGCCGAGACGTTCGCGGGCGTGCGCTGCCTGTTCCTCGACATGGTCAGCCCCGGCTACGGCCGGAAGGGGTTCGGCCTCGACTTCCGGCTCGGCCCCTGCCAGCTCGCCTGGCTCGCCGAGGAGCTGGCCCGGGCCGACGAGGAGGGCCGGCCCTGCGCGGTCTTCACCCACACCTACCCGGACGATCTCTGCGTGCCCGACGAGAAGGCGGCGCTGGCCGGCCTGATCCGCCACCACGGCGTGCGCCTCGTCGAGATGGGCCACACCCACTACAACGAGCTCGCCCCGGACGGGCGCACCCTCTACGCGGCGGCCCGCTCCGTCGGCCAGAACGAGGACGGCTCGGTGGGCTACGCGGTCGCGGCGATCGACGGGCCGGTCACGAGCTGGCGGTTCAAGCCCCTCGACCGGGCGCTGCCCTTCGTGATGATCACGAGCCCCGCCGACCGGCGCCTCGCCACGGCGCCCCTCGCCATGGCGGACGGCCGGATCTCCGTGCGCGCCCTCGTGCTGTCGGACAGGCCGCAGGGCGACTGGTGCTGCTGCGTGCGCGTCGATGACGGGCGGCCCCACGCGATGGTGCCGGACGGGCCGCGCACCGTCCATGCCCGCATTCCCTGGCCGGAGGGCGCCCGCCGCCTCGCGGTCACGGTCACGGACGGCACGGGGCAGGCCGATACCGAGGTGATCGAGCCCGTGGGCCGGAGCTTCGTCCCGCCGCCCGCACCCGATCGCCCCGGCAGCGACGCCACCCGGCTCCCCGCCTGGCCGCAGAAGGGGCTTCGGGGCGACCAGCTCGGCCCGAACCGCAACGGCCGGCCCTGGTAGCCGGACTCACCCGAATCGCTGCACACCGCACCGCACGATCCACTCCACCAGAGGACCACCGGACCCGATGGGCGCGCTGACGCTGACCCCCAATATCGCGACCTGGGCGATCGCCGCGCTCGCCACCCTCGGCGTCATCCTGCGGCCGTTCGCGTGGCCGGAGGCGATCTGGGCCGTGCTCGGCGCTGGCGCCCTCGTGGCCCTCGGCCTGCTCGCCCCCGCCACCGCCTGGGACGGCGTCCTGAAGGGGACCGACGTCTACCTGTTCCTCGTCGGCATGATGCTGATGTCGGAGGTAGCCCGGAAGGAGGGCCTGTTCGACTGGCTCGCCTCGATCGCCGTGCGCGCCGCCAAGGGCTCGGCGACGCGGCTGTTCACCCTGGTCTATCTCGTCGGCACCGTGGTCACGGTGTTCCTGTCGAACGACGCCTGCGCGGTGGTGCTGACGCCCGCCGTCTACGCGGCCACCAAGGCCGCCAAGGTGGAGAACCCCCTCCCCTACCTGTTCATCTGCGCCTTCATCGCCAACGCGGCGAGCTTCGTGCTGCCGATCTCGAACCCGGCGAACCTCGTGGTCTTCGCCGAGCACATGCCGCCGCTGGTGCGCTGGCTCGGCCTGTTCGCCCTGCCCTCGCTGCTGGCCATCGCGACGACCTACGCGGTGCTGCGGCTGACCCAGGCGAAGACCCTGCGCGGGCAGGAGGTCGCCACCGACGTCGAGGCCGTGTCGCTGTCCCGCACCGGCCTCGTGGCGGGGATCGGCATCGTGGCCACCGGCGGCGTGCTGATCGCCGCCTCGGCGCTCGGCCTCGACCTCGGCCTGCCGACCTTCGTGGCCGGGCTCGCCACCACGATCGTCGTGCTGCTGCTCAAGCGCGGCGGCCTCGTCGAGGTGGCCAAGGACGTGTCGTGGAGCGTGCTGCCGTTGGTGGCTGGCCTGTTCGTGCTGGTGGAGGCGCTGGAGAAGACCGGCGTCCTGGCGATGCTGGCGGACCTCCTCAAGGGCTACGCCCACGCCGCTCCGGAGGCCACCGCCTGGGGGGCGGGCGGCCTGGTCGCGGTGCTGTGCAACCTCGTCAACAACCTGCCGGCCGGCCTGATCGCGGGCGCCGCCGTGCAGGCCGCCCACGTTCCCGAGAAGGTCGCGGGCGCGATCCTGATCGGCGTCGATCTCGGGCCGAACCTCTCGGTCACCGGCTCGCTCGCCACGATCCTCTGGCTCACCGCCATCCGCCGCGAGGGCCAGGATGTCGGCGCCTGGACCTTCCTCAAGCTCGGCCTGCTGGTGATGCCGCCGGCCCTCGCGCTGGCGCTCGCCGGCCTGCTCCTCGTCTGATCCCTTCCCGGAAACCCAAGGTCCGCGCCCGTGACGGCAGCCCTCCTCTATCCCTTCATCCTGGTGGCGGGCGCGCTGCAGGCGATCGGCAACGCCATGAACGCGCAGCTGCGGGGCCGCATGGTCAATCCGTGGCTCGCCGCGACGGTGTCGTTCCTGCCGATCGTCTTCGTGTTCACGACCCTGTTCTTCACGATGCCGACGCCGCTGCCGAGCCTCGACAGCTTGAGCAAGATGCCCTGGTACGCGCCCCTCGGCGGCCTGGCCGGCGCGGTGGCGGTGTTCGGGGGGCTGGCTTTCATCGACAAGGTCGGCGCCGGGCCGTTCAACGGCCTGACCCTCACCGCCAACATCCTCACCTCCCTGGCGATGGACGCGCTCGGCCTGTTCGGCCTGCAGGCCGCGGGCTTCAAGCCGATGCCCTGGCTCGGCGGCCTGCTGATGGCCGTGGGCGTGATCTTCATCGCGCGCTCGGGGGGCAGGAGCGACGGCGGCGAGGGGCACGGCGAGGGGCACGGCGAGGGGCACGGCGAGGGGCACGGCGAGGGGCACGGGATGTCGGGCAAGGTGCTCTACCCGTTCATCCTCGTGGCCGGCGCCCTGATGGCGATCGGCGTGGTCTGGAACGCGCAGCTCCGCGGCGCCCTGGAGAACCCCTGGCTCGCCGCCACGGTGTCGTTCGTGCCCGTGGTGTTCGTGTTCGCCCTGATGTTCCTGCTGCGGCCGTCGCCGCTGCCGACCCGGGACGACATCGCGGGCGTTCGCTGGTGGATGCCGCTCGCCGGGATCACCGGGGCGGTGGCGGTGTTCGCCGGGCTGCTCTTCGTCGACAAGGTCGGAGCCGGGGCCTTCAACGGCCTGCTGATCACCGCCAACCTCCTGACCTCGGTGGCCCTGGACCATTTCGGCTGGTTCGGCATGAAGCAGGTCAAGGCCGGCCCGCCGCGCCTGATCGGCGCCGCCGTGATGGTGGCCGGCATCGTGCTGATCTCGCTGTTCTGAGCATCCGGACCGATGTGGAGTTTGCCCGCCTGGTTGCTGCGCCGGGAAATGCTTCTCCTGGCGGGCGCCGCCCTCCTGGGCGCGGGCGGGATCGCGGCGTGGGTCCTGCTCCAGGCGACGGTCCTGACCATCGCGGTCGCGCCCCGCGACGGCACCGAGCCCGGCCTGATCAAGGCCTACGCGGACGCGCTCGAGGCCGCCCACGAGAATGTCCGCCTGAAGATCCTGTCCTTCGACGACGTGCGCGAGAGCGCCGCCGCCCTGCAGGACGGCCGGGCCGACCTCGCGGTCGTCCGCCCCGACGTGCTGCTGCCGACGAACGGGCTGACCCTGGCGATCCTGCGCGACCAGGCGATGGTCATCGCCTCGCCCGAGCAGGCCGGGATCACGAGCTTCCCGAAGCTCGCCGGCAAGCGGCTCGGCATCGCGGCGCACCGGGACGCCGACCTTTGGCTGCTGCGGAACCTCCTCGGCTATTACGGCCTCACCCTGGAGGAGGCCGCCGGTCCGGCCCGGGACTCGACGGTCCTGCTGGTCCCGGTCGATCAGGAGGCGGTGGCCGGCGCCTTCCGCGAGAGGCGGATCGACGCCTTCGTCAGCATCATCGCCCCCTCGGCGCCCAAGGCGCTGGCCCTGGTCTCGGCCGTGCAGGGCGTCGCCCGCGGAGGCAAGGTGGCGTTCGTCGCCGTTGAGGATGACGGGGCGGTGATCGAGCGCTTCCCGCGGCTCCAGGCGGTCACCGTCCCGGGCGGCCTGTTCGGCGGCCGCCCGAAGCTGCCGGCCGACGACGTGAAGACGGTGGGCGCCTCGTACCGGCTGATGGCCCGCGCCTCCTTGAGCCGCGTGGTGGCGGCCGACGTGACCCAGCAGCTCTTCGAGAAGCGCAGCGCCGCCGCGCTGGCCACCGACGCCGCCGAGTACGTCCAGGCCCCGGCCTACGACACCACCGTGGCCGCCACCAGCGCCCGGATCCCAATCCATCCCGGCGCGATCGACTATTACGAGCGCGACCAGCACGGCTTCATCGAGCGCTACGGCGACACCCTCTACCTCCTGGGCGCGCTGGCGGGCGGCCTCGTCTCGGTGCTCGCCTGGATCCGGAAGCGCCTCGCCAGCCTGCGCCGGGAGCGCATCGACGAGATCATGGACCGGCTCCTGGAGATCGCCGGGCAGGCCCGGGCGCTGCGCGACCCGGCGGCGATCGAGGCGCTCACCGTCGAGGTGGACGCGCTGGCCATGGACGTGGTGCGCTACGCCCGGGAGCGGGAGCCGGACACCCGGATCCTGTCGGCGGCGTCCGTCGCCATCGACACGGCGCGGGCGACCATCGCGGATTGCCGGACGCAGGCGGTCGAGGGCGGGGGGCGGATCGGGCGGTCCGTCCGGCTGCACGGCGCGGGCGGGGCCTGACATGTCCGGTCCCGCCACCGTGCCCGCGCCGGACCGGAGCGAGGCCGCGCCGGACGTCGCGTCCGTCCGGGACCGCGTCGAGGCGCGGGTGCAGCGATCCCTGCGCTCGCGCACCGTGACCTGGATGACGGTGGGCTTCGCCACGATCCTGGTGATGACCGCCATCGCGCTCGGCGCCTTCGTCTACCAGCAGCGCGGCATCGACGCCGTGCGCCACACCGTGGCGGTGGACGGGCGCCTCGCCCGGGTGCTGTCGGCGGTGCAGGACGCCGAGACCGGCCAGCGCGGCTACCTGCTCACCGGCGACGAGGCCTTCCTGCTGCCCTTCACCGAGGGCCGGCTGAACGTCGACCGCCAGCTCGATTGGCTGCGCGACCTCGTCCAGGATGACGCCGACCAGAGGGCCGAACTCGACACCCTGGCCGCCCTGATCCGCGAGAAGCTCGACGAACTCGGTGCCAGCGTCGCCCTGATGCGCGGCGGCGACAGCGCCGCGGCCCACACCTCGGTGGCGGACGGACGCGGCAAGCAGGTGATGGACGCGATCCGCGACCGCGTGCGCCGCATGGAGACGTACGAGGCGGACAGGATGGAGCGGCGGCAGGCGACGGTGTCCCGGATCGCCCTCGCCCTCTGGATCATGGTCGGTGCCCTCGCCGTCCTGTTCGTGCTGTTCGCCGTCTCGGCCCTGCGGGAGGCGACCCGCCGCAACCGGCTGTCGCGGTTCCTGCCGCAGGAGCTGGTCCTGCGGCTCGCCGACGGCGACGGGAGCCTGAAGGCCGGCCGCCGCCAGCAGGCCGCCATCGTGTTCGTCGACATGCGCGGCTCGACCACCCTGGCCGAGAACCTGGATCCGCACCGGCTCTCCGAGTTCCTGTCCGCCTTCCGGCGGCGGGTGACGCGCCTCGCCCGCCTCCGGGGCGGGGTGGTCGACAAGTTCATCGGCGACGGTGCCCTGGTGGTGTTCGGCCTGCCCGAGCCCAGGTCCGACGATGCCGCCCGTGCCCTCGCCTTCGCCCAGGATCTCGTCGCGGTGATCGCCCGCTGGACCGACAGAGCCGGGCCCACGGGGACCGTGCGCATCGGCGTGGGCGTCCATTACGGCGAGGTGTTCTGCGGGATCATCGGCGAGGAGGCGCGCTACGAGTTCACGGTGCTGGGCGATGCGGTCAACGTCGCCGCCCGCCTGGAACAGGCGACCAAGCTCCACGGTGTCCCGATCCTGGTCTCCGAGGCCGCGCGGCGCGCCGCCGGGGCCCCGGTCGAGGCGTGGCGCGAGGTCAGCCGCGAGCCCCTGCGGGGACGCCGGGAGCGCATGGCCTATCATACCCCCGCCGGCCCGGGGCCGGCCGCGCCGGCGCCCTGTGGAGACGAAGATGTGCCGCTTCCGGCGGCAGGAACGGCGGTCTGAGAAGAACCTGTTTGCCGCCGATGGCGGATAGAGAACAAGCATCTCCCCGGACAGAGAAATACGAAAGACGCGTCCATTGCGAAGGGACAGGCCGAGCGCGACATTCGCCATCATGCGCAGCGCCTCCGAAAACCAGTCGCCGGCCTTCGATCCGTTCGGCGAGCCCGTCGCCGAACGCGTCGCCCGCGCCTGCCNNGGCCACGCGGCGGCGAACGCACGGGCCGTCGCGTCGGCGGTGCGGTGTTCTGGACGCTGGCCCTGGCGATCCTGGCC
>NZ_BACT01000538.1:0-223 GCF_000333255.1 Methylobacterium sp. B1
ATTCCGAATACCGCAAGCGACAGGCCGATCATCGTCGCGCTCCAGCGAAAGCGGTCCTCGCCGAAAATGACCCAGAGCGCTGCCGGCACCTGTCCTACGAGTTGCATGATAAAGAAGACAGTCATAAGTGCGGCGACGATAGTCATGCCCCGCGCCCACCGGAAGGAGCTGACTGGGTTGAAGGCTCTCAAGGGCATCGGTCGACGCTCTCCCTTATGCGACT
>NZ_BACT01000537.1:0-926 GCF_000333255.1 Methylobacterium sp. B1
AGTGTCGTCGTAGGCCTTGTCCTTGAGGCGTTTCGGGTGTCCCGGTACGGCTCGTCGGTGTCCGACCAGACGTAGAAGTTGCGCTCCGGCGAGCCGGGGGGCGCCTCGCGGGCGGCCTGGAACCAGGGGTGCTGGTCGCTCGTGTGGTTGATCACGAGTTCGGTGATGACCCGCAGGCCCCGGGCGTGCGCCGCCTCCACGAAGGCCTTGGCACGATCATGTACGTCTCGCCGAGGACGGCGCGCTCGTATTCCGTGCCTGCGAAGATCTCGTAGAACAGCTTCCCGCTCGGGTAGGCGACCCGCGGCCGGCAGCGGCCGGGCATGATCGGGATCAGCTCGAGCACCGTGCCGTCGGTGGCGATCCGCTTCAGCGCGTAGGCGTTCTGCGCGAGCTCATAGTGCATGATCATCATGCGCCAGAACTCGGTCCAGGTGTGCTGGTCGTTCGGCCGGGTCATCAGCAGCCGGGCAACCGGGTGCTGCGTGTGCTCGACCATGGTCCAGCCGCGACCCTTGCGCTTCCACAGCAGCATCTCGGCCTTGGCGATATCCTGGGCCTTCCGGTCCGCGCACTGGATCGCGAGGCCCATGCCGACGGCGTCGCGGCCGAAGATGCCGCCGCGCGCGGCCCGGCCGCCGATGCCGAGGAAGTCCGAGACGTCGGACCAGCCGAACTCGAACTGGTCCCAGCCCGCGGAATCGGTCGTGGTGAGCGGGCCCGGCACGTCGCCGGCGGCCTTGGCCACCGCATCGGACTTGGCTGGATCGGTCAGTCTCATCAGGCAGATGCTCCCGCGAAGACGCGGGTTAGGTAGGGGTTGATCTCGGCCGGCTTCTTCGCCGAGGCGCCGAGCTGGCCGGGCTCATGGTCGAGGCGCAGCGCGTTTGCCTCGACCAGCGCGTCGAAGCCTTCGATGTTGGCCT
>NZ_BACT01000536.1:0-4650 GCF_000333255.1 Methylobacterium sp. B1
CGCCAGAGCCCAGCGGCATGGCGCTCAAGCTCCTGACGATCGTCCAGAAACATGGCCTTCAGATCCTGACCTGAGTCCGAGCGCTTCCGCCGCGGCCAGATCCTCTGGCGTGTTGACGTTGAGGAACGGGTCCACCGGCTCGACCGGCCAGGACGCCACCGCTGCGCCATGGCGGTCGATGAAGGCGCCGACGCGGCGCTCGCCGCGCCCCAGATAGTCCCGCAGGTCGTCGCGCAGAATCGTTGGCCAGTGGGCGATCGTGAAGTGCCGCCGCGCGCCCGAGGCAGCCAGGGCAATGCCCGATTCAGGGCCGGCCGCGCATAGCCGCGCCACCAGATCCTCCGGCAGGAAGGGCGCGTCGCCCGACACGCTCACCACCCGCGCCATCCCATGTCCTGCGGCGTGTTCCAGCCCGGCGAGGATGCCGGCGAGCGGGCCCGGCTGATCCGGCAGCGGATCCGGCAGGACCGGCCCGGGAAACCCGGAAAACCGGGCCGGGTCGCCGTTGGCGCTGAGGGCGAGCCCCGCCCCGCATTGCGGCCCGAGCCGTTCGACCACCCGCTCCAGCAGGGTCCGCCCGTCGAGGCGCAGCAGCGGCTTGTCGCCCCCGCCCATCCGCCGCGCCTGCCCGCCGGCCAGGATCAGGCCCAGGACCGAAGGGGCGGGCACGGTCTCACTCGAAGACGATCTTCGGCGCCGTCCGCCCGGCCGGCGCACCGGACAGGTTCGCCCAGAGCTGGGCGGCGATCTCCCGATAGACCTTCGCGTGCGGCCCGTCCGGGTCGGTGGCCACCACCGGCCGGCCGGAATCCGAGGTCTCCCGGATGGTCATGTCGAGGGGCACCTCGCCGAGGAACGGCACGCCGAGACGCTGCGCCTCGATGCGCGCGCCGCCATGTCCGAAGATGTGCGAGGCGTGGCCGCAATTCGGGCAGACGAAGGTCGCCATGTTCTCGATCACGCCGAGGATCGGCACCGCGACCTTCTTGAACATGGTGACGCCGCGCCGGGCATCGATCAGCGCGAGGTCCTGGGGTGTGGAGACGATCACGGCGCCCGAGAGCGGCGTCGCCTGCGCCATGGTGAGCTGCGCGTCACCGGTACCGGGCGGCATGTCGACGAGGAGCACGTCGAGCTCGCCCCAGAGCACGTCCCGCAGCATCTGGGTGATGGCCGACTGGACCATCGGGCCGCGCCAGATCATGGCCGTCTCGGGCTCGATCAGGAAGCCGATCGACATGACCTTGAGCCCATAGCCGACCATCGGCTCCATGGCCTTGTTGTCCACGACGGTGGGCTTGCCCGAGAGGCCGAACAGCTTGGGCACCGACGGGCCGTAGATGTCGGCGTCGAGGAGGCCGACCTTCAGCCCCTGGGCCTGGAGCGCCAGGGCGAGGTTGCAGGCGGTGGTGGACTTGCCGACGCCGCCCTTGCCGGAGGCCACCGCCACGATGTGGCGCACGCCCGCGATCTGCGGACCCTGGTTCGGCGGCGCGCCGGGCCGCGGCGGTGCGACCGGCGGCGGCGTCACGGGACGCGGGGCGGCGCTGCTCTGCGCGGGATGGCTCTGGCTCCGCTCGGAGGTGAGGCTCGCGAACACGCCCGAGACGCCCGGCATCTGCAGGACGCGCCCTTCCGCCTGCCGCCGCACCGGCTCGAACCGCTCGGCCTCGCTGGGATCGACCAGGATCGAGAACATCACCCGGTTGTTCGGATCGACCACGACCTGGGAGAGCCGGCCGGAGCCCGGCAGGGTGGTGCCGGCGGCATCGACGGTGACGCTGGCGAGCGCCTTCAGCACGTCGTCGCGGGTAATCGCCAAGATGTCCTCCAGCGGGCAAACAAGTATGCCCGTGCATGTAACCGAGCGGGCCGAGAACACCAGACCCCGCGTCCTCAATCGACGACCGGCCCGATCGCCTGCGCCCCGACGCCCGTCCCGGCCGGATCGGCCCCACGCCGCTCCGCGGTCGTCTTCGGTCGTCTTCGGTCATCGCGGTCGAGCGATGAGGTTACAGTCTTCCATGGGTCCGCGCACCACGGTTCCGTCGCCGCGCCGATAGACGCCGTGACGCAGGCGGCGGCAGCCGAGGGGGCCACGCAGGCGCTTCACGCGCTCGATATGGACGCTGCCATAGCGCCGGTGCGAGAAGTCATGCCCGCCGATGCGCACGCCCGGGCCGAAGCGCACCTCGGCCGCGGCCGGCCGCAGGCTGAGGCCGAGCGTGACCAGCACCAGCGGCACCGCCGCACGGACGATCATCCGAACGCGTTTCATCCGAACCTCCGTCACCGCACGGGCAAGCTGAACCAACGGGAGATTGATCCGTTGTCGGGGCAGCCTTCGGCGGCCCCCCTCTCGGAGAGGCCCGCCGGGACCGACACGACGCGTAGGAGACCATTTTCATGCATCAGGGCAACCACCGCGACCACGAAGGCGCGAAGAAGCTGTTCGAGCTCATCAAGGACGTGAAGATCGCCATGATGACCACCGTCGATTCCGACGGCACGCTCAACAGCCGCCCGATGTGGAACAACGATGCCGACGAGAACGGCGACCTGTGGTTCTTCACCAAGCTGCACTCGCCCAAGACGACGGAGATCAGCCGCGACAACCAGATCAACCTCGCCTATTCCGACCCGTCGAGCCAGAACTACGTCTCGGTGGCCGGCAAGGCCGAGATCGTCCGCGATCAGGCGATCATCGACGCCAAGTGGAATGAGAGCCTGAAGACGTGGTTCCCCAACGGCAAGAATGATCCCGAGGTGGCGCTGATCCGCGTCCATCCGGAGAAGGGCGAGTACTGGGACAGCCCCAACAGCACGATGCTGCACCTCTACGGCTACGTGAAGGCCTCCCTCACCGGCGAGAGCCCCAAGACCGAGACCAAGAAGGTCGACCTCGCCTGAGGATCGGTCTTCAGGACAGGCGTTCGCACGGGCGGTTTCCGGGAGGAGGCCGCCCGTCTTCTTGACGGGCGCGGGCTCGGCATGCGCTCTGCGCCATCGAAGCGCGGCAGAGTGCGAAAAGAATGCTCGATCTGGCGAAGCGGGTCTACGATCACAGTTTCCGCATCGACCCGATCGTGCGGTCGCTGCTCGACACCGATTTCTACAAGCTGCTGATGGCGCAGACGATCCTGCGCCGGCACCCCGCGATCGAGACCACCTTCGGCATCACCAACCGCACGCGGCGCATCCGCATCGCCGACGAGGTCGATGCCGGCCTGCTGCGCGAACAGCTCGATCATGCCCGGACGTTGCGGCTGAGCAAGAGCGAGATCACCTGGCTGCGCGGCAACGTGTTCCGCGGCCAGGGGCGCATCCTCGGGCCGGAATTCGTGGCGTGGTTCGAGACCTTCCGGCTCCCCGACTACGAGCTCGCCGTCCATGACGGCCAGTACGAGCTGACCTTCCACGGTCCCTGGATCGAGACCACGATGTGGGAGGTCCCGGCGCTCGCGATCCTCAACGAGCTGCGGGCGCGCGCCGTGCTGCGGGGCCTCGGCAAGCTCGACCTTCAGGTGCTCTACGCCCGGGCCATGACCCGGGTCTGGGAGAAGATCGAGCGGCTTCAGAAGCTGCCGGACCTGTCGGTGGCGGATTTCGGCACGCGCCGCCGCCACGGCTTCCTCTGGCAGGACTGGTGCGTGCAGGCCATGGCCGAGGGCTTGGGCGGCGCGTTCCTCGGCACCTCGAACTGCCTGATCGCCGCGCGGCAGGAGGTCGAGCCGGTGGGCACCAACGCCCACGAGTTGCCGATGGTCTACGCCGCCCTCGCCGAGGACGACGGGGCGCTCGCCGCCGCGCCCTATGCGGTGCTGGCCGACTGGCAGGAGGATTACGGCGGCAACCTGCTGGTGATCCTGCCCGACACCTACGGGACCACCGGATTCCTGGCCAATGCTCCCGACTGGGTCAGCGACTGGACCGGCATCCGCATCGATTCGAAGGATCCGATCGAGGGCGGCGAGGAGGTGATCCGGTTCTGGCAGGCGCGCGGGCACGATCCGCGGGACAAGCTCGCGATCTTCTCCGACGGGCTCGACATCGACGAGATCGAGCGCATCCACGCCCGGTTCCACGGGCGCATGCGCATCGGCTACGGCTGGGGCACGCTGCTCACCAACGATTTCCGCGGCCTCCTGCCGGACGGCAAGCTCGATCCGGTCTCCATCGTCTGCAAGGTCACGGAGGCGAAGGGCCGACCCACCGTGAAACTCTCCGACAATCCCACCAAGGCGCAGGGCCCGGCCGACGAGGTCGCCCGCTACCGGCGGGTCTTCGGCGTGGGCGAGCAGGAGGCGCTGCCGGTGCTGGTCTGAGAGCGGTGTCAGACCGGGCGCGATGAAACGCCCCGGCTGACCGGACACAATCGAATTCATTATCATGTCGACCAACCGGAGCCGCCGGGAGCGGCCCTGCCTGGGAGAACGCCATGTCGATGAATCGCCGCTCGCTCATCGGGGCCGCGGGGCTCGCCCTCGCGACGCCCGCGCTGCAGGCCGGAGAGGCCGCCGAGGCGGCAAAGCCCGCCGCCAAGACGCCGCCGCCGCACGTCACGAAGATCCTCGCCCAATGGATCCTGGGGTCGTCCTACGACACGCTGCCCGATCCGGTCCGCCGCGAGAGCGTGCGCAGCGTCCTCAA
>NZ_BACT01000535.1:0-6836 GCF_000333255.1 Methylobacterium sp. B1
CTGCCGGTCCCGGCGAGCGCCGAGGCCGCAGCGCCCGCCCCCGCCGTGCAGCAGGCCCGCTGGCACTACCGGCGCCACTGGCACCGGCACCATCATTGGCGCCGCCACTGGCATCACCGCCGCCACCATTGGCACCGCCGTCACCATTGGCACCGGCACCACCATTTCCGCCGTCACTGGCACCGCCACCACGTCTGGCACGGCCGCCGTTTCGGTCCCCGGCACGTGACGTTCTACTGAGCGAAGCCCTCCGCGTCCCTGCCCGATCCGGCCGGGACGCGGCCTCGCGGGCGACCTTGCGGGCGGCCTCGGAAAACCTTATTTAACCGTCTGATATCACTGCTCTTCCGTAAGGCCGTTGCGGCGCATCGCGCGCCGCCTGGCCGCCGCGAGCACCGCCCGTCCGGGCCTCAGAACGGAAATCGACTTGGCCGAGAACGATCCGACTGGCGCCGCCCCGCCCGCCAGCGACATCCGCCCCGTCTCCATCACCGACGAGATGCGCCGCTCCTACCTCGATTACGCGATGAGCGTGATCGTGAGCCGGGCGCTTCCCGACGCCCGGGACGGTCTCAAGCCGGTCCACCGGCGCATCCTCTACTCCGCCTTCGAATCCGGGCACCTGCCCGAGCGGAAATACGTCAAGTCGGCGCGCATCGTCGGCGACGTGATCGGTCTCTACCACCCGCACGGCGACCAATCGATCTACGACGCCCTCGTGCGGATGGCGCAGGACTTCTCCATGCGCCTCATGCTCATCGACGGGCAGGGCAATTTCGGCTCGGTGGACGGCGATCCGCCGGCCGCCATGCGCTACACCGAATCGCGGCTGGCCAAGCCCGCCACCGCGCTGCTCACCGACATCGACAAGAACACCGTCGATTTCGGACCGAACTACGACGAGTCGCGCGAGGAGCCGACCGTCCTCCCGGCCCGCTTCCCGAATCTCCTCGTCAACGGCGCCGGCGGCATCGCGGTCGGCATGGCCACCAACATCCCGCCGCACAATCTCGGCGAGCTGATCGACGCCTGCGTGGCCCTGATCGACGATCCGGGCCTGACCATCGAGCAGCTCACCGAGATCGTGCCCGGCCCGGACTTCCCCACCGGCGGCATGATCCTCGGCCGCGCCGGCACGCGCCAGGCCTACGCGACGGGGCGCGGCTCGGTGATCATGCGCGCCAAGTCGCATGTCGAGGAGCTGCGCAAGGAGCGCGAGGCGCTGATCTTCACCGAGATCCCCTATCAGGTGAACAAGGCGACCCTCGTCGAGAAGATCGCCGAGCTGGTGAAGGAAAAGCGCGTCGAGGGCATCTCGGACCTGCGCGACGAATCCGACCGGACGGGCATGCGCATCGTCGTCGAGATCAAGCGCGACGCCATGGCCGACGTGGTGCTGAACCAGCTCTATCGGTTCACGCCCCTGCAATCCTCCTTCGGCTGCAACATGGTGGCGCTGAATGGCGGCCGCCCCGAGCTGATGAACCTGAAGGACCTGCTCGAGGCCTTCGTGGATTTCCGCGAGGAGGTCGTCTCCCGCCGGACCAAGTTCCTCCTCGGCAAGGCCCGCGAGCGGGCGCACGTCTTGTGCGGCCTCGCCATCGCGGTGGCCAACATCGACGAGGTGATCCGCCTGATCCGGACCTCGCCGGACCCGAACACGGCCCGCGAGTCCCTGATGGGCCGTGACTGGCCGGCCCACGACATCGCGCCGCTGATCGCCCTGGTGGACGATCCGCGCCACCGGGTCGCCGAGGACGGCACCTACCGCCTGTCCGAGACCCAGGCCCGCGCCATCCTCGACCTGCGCCTGCAGCGCCTCACGGCTCTGGGCCGCGACGAGGTCGGCGACGAGTTGAAGACGCTCGCCGACGAGATCGCCGACTATCTCGACATCCTGCGCTCGCGGGTGCGCATCCAGACCATCGTGAAGCAGGAGCTGATCGAGGTCCGCGAGCAATTCGCCACCCCGCGCCGGACCGAGATCGTCGACTTCGACGGCAGCGTCGAGGACGAGGACCTGATCGCCCGCGAGGACATGGTGGTGACCGTGTCGCATGCCGGCTACGTGAAGCGCGTGCCGCTCTCGACCTACCGGGCCCAGCGCCGCGGCGGCAAGGGCCGCTCCGGCATGGCGACCCGCGACGAGGATTTCGTCACCCGTCTGTTCGTGGCCAACACCCACACGCCGGTGCTGTTCTTCTCCAGCCAGGGCCAGGCCTACAAGGAGAAGGTCTGGCGCCTGCCGATGGCCGCCCCGAACGCCCGCGGCAAGGCGCTGGTGAACATCCTGCAGTTGCAGGACACCTCCGAGCGCATCACCACGATCATGCCGCTGCCCGAGGACGAGGCGTCCTGGGAGACGCTGGACGTGATGTTCGCGACCGCGAGCGGAAACGTCCGGCGCAACAAGCTGTCGGACTTCACCACGGTGAACCGCAACGGCAAGATCGCCATGAAGCTCGATCCGGGCGACCACATCGTCCATGTCGAGATCTGCCGTCCGGACCAGAACGTGCTGCTGACCACGGCGCTCGGCCAGTGCATCCGCTTCCCCGTCGAGGACGTGCGCGTCTTCAAGGGCCGCGATTCGACCGGCGTGCGCGGCATCCAGCTCGCCAAGGACGACCGGGTCATCTCGATGACGATCCTGAACGCCTTCGACGCCACCGCTGAGGAGCGGGCCGGCTACCTGAAGATGCGTCGCGCCGTGACCGGCGAGGCGGAGGAGAACGGCGAGGCGGAGGCCGAGGACGGCGCCGAGGCCGCGGCGATCTCGCTGGACCGCTACAACGAGATGGGGGCGGCCGAGCAATACGTGCTCACCCTGTCGGAGCGGGGCTACGGCAAGCGCTCCTCGTCGTTCGAGTACCGGACCTCGGGACGCGGCGGAAAGGGCATCACGGCGATGCGGGTCAACGCCCGCAACGGCAGCCTCGTGGCGTCCTTCCCCGTGGAGGCCTCGGACCAGATCATGCTGGTCACCGATGGCGGCCAGCTGATCCGCGTGCCGGTGGACGACATCCGCATCGTCGGCCGCGCCTCGCAGGGCGTGACGGTGTTCAACACCGCCAAGGACGAGAAGGTCGTCTCGGTGGAGCATATCGAGGGCGAGGACGAAACCAACGGCGAAGCCGGGCAGGAGCCCGGCATCGAGGGCAGCATCGAGGGCGGTCCCGAGGAGGCATGAGGCTCCGGCCGTCCCGCCCCGAGGTTCCGTCCCGCGCAAAAATGCTCTAGGTCGGGTCGCGATGACCCGCACCGCCCTCTATGCCGGCTCGTTCGACCCGGTCACGAACGGCCATCTCGACGTGGTCCGCCAAGCCTGCCGGCTGGTGGACCGCCTCGTGATCGCCATCGGCGTGCATCCCGGCAAGGCGCCGCTGTTCTCCGCCGAGGAGCGGGCGGCGCTCCTGACCGAGACCTGCGGGCCGGTGGCGCAGGAGGAGGGCGCGACGCTGGAGATCGTGACCTTCAACGATCTCGCCGTCTCGGCCGCCCGGCGCTGCGGTGCCGCGCTGTTCATCCGCGGCCTGCGCGACGGCACCGACCTCGACTACGAGATGCAGCTCGCCGGCATGAATGGCGCCATGGCGCCGGAGGTGCAGACCGTGTTCCTGCCGGCCTCGATCCAGGTGCGCCCGATCACCGCGACGCTGGTGCGCCAGATCGCCGGCATGGGGGGCGACGTCTCGCCCTTCGTGCCCGCCGCCGTGGCCGCGCGCCTCCGGCAGCGCTTCGCCGCCCATTCCTGAGACTGGAAGGACTTCGATGAACCGACGCCACGCCCTCCTCGCGCTCGCCCTCACGCTCGGCACGGCCCCGGCGGCCTGGGCTGCCGACGCCAACACCGTCTACCTCCAGACCAAGGACGGGCGGATCACCATCGAGCTGCGGCCGGATCTGGCGCCCAAGCACGTCAAGCAGATCAAGACGCTGGTCTCGCAGGGCTTCTACAACGGCCTCAAGTTCCACCGGGTGATCGACGGCTTCATGGCCCAGACCGGCGATCCGAAGGGCAACGGCACCGGCGGCTCCAGCCTGCCGAACATCCCGGCGGAATTCACGCAATCGGCCCAGTTCCGCCGCGGCACCGTGGGCATGGCCCGCTCGCAGGATCCGAACTCGGCGAACTCGCAGTTCTTCATCTGCCTCGGCGACGCGCCGTTCCTGAACGGCCAGTACACGATCGTCGGCAACGTCACGGACGGGCTCGACGTGCTCGACAAGATCAAGAAGGCCGCCCCCGGCGCGCCCGGCGGCGCCGTGCAGGACCCCGACAAGATCGTCAGCATGACCCTCGCCGAGAAGGCCAAGTAGCGGCCGCATGCCGGGTCGGCGCGCCGCCTCGCTCCTCTTGGTGAGCCTGATCCCGGCGGCCGCCGCTTCCTCCGAGGGCGCCCCCTTCTACGGCTACGCCGACGAGCCGGGGGGCGGCTATCCGCTGAGCCTGCCCCAGACCCTGCGCGCGACGATCGCGGTGCCGGTGTCGCGGATGGCGACGCGGCCCGCCGACACCCTGGCCGAGCTCTATCCGGCGCTCGCCGCCTGCTGGCAGGCGCCGGGCGGCCTCGCCCGCCCGGGCGACGGGGCCGGCGATATCGAGATCACCGTGCGGCTCGCGCTGCGGCGCGACGGGAGCCTGATCGGCCCGCCGCGCGTCACATACGCGGCGGGCACCGCGGGCGATCAGCGGACCGCTCTGGTGCGCGGCACCCTCGACGCCCTGGCGCGCTGCACCCCGGTCCACATCACGGCGGGCCTGGGCCGGGCCATCGCGGGTCGGCCGGTGGCGCTCCGCTTCGTCTACCGCCCGCCGGCCTGAGGGCCGTCGCACCCGTTACGGGCGCTGGCCGGATCCGGCGCGCGCCGATACAGTTCCCCCAACCGGAAGGAAAGACTATGGCCGACAACGAGACCATCGTACTGGAGACCACCAAGGGCCGCGTCGTCATCGCGCTGCGTCCCGACCTCGCCCCGGGCCATGTCGAGCGGATCAAGACGCTCGCCGCCCAGGGCTTCTACGACGGCGTGCCGTTCCACCGGGTGATCGACGGGTTCATGGCCCAGACGGGCGACCCGACGGGCACCGGCTCGGGCGGTTCGGACCTGCCGGACCTGAAGGCCGAGTTCAACGCCGAGCCGCACGTGCGCGGCACCTGCTCCATGGCGCGGACCAACTTCCCGCACTCGGCGAACTCGCAGTTCTTCATCTGCTTCGACGACGCCCGCTTCCTCGATAAGCAGTACACGGTGTGGGGCAAGGTCGTGGAAGGCATGGACGTCGTCGACACGATCAACAAGGGCGAGCCGCCGCGCTCGCCGGACAAGATCGTGAAGGCGACCGTCGGCGCCGCCTGATCGTCCCTCACCCGCGCGCCCCGCAAGGCGCGCGGGTGAGCCCCGCGCAAGACCCGGATGCCAGCCTCGCGCGGTGTCCGAGTCCGATGCCGGAATGCGCACCTTCAAGCCGGCCTGGTTTGCCGAGGCGGCACGAAAGGCCGGCATTGCCGACCGGAATCTGTGCGCGGCAATCAGAGACGTCGCGAAGGGCCAAGCCGACAACCGGGGCGGCGGTGTCTTCAAGAAGCGCCTGAACCGGAACCGACACCGGAGCATCATCCTGACCAAGGTCGGCTCCTATTGGCTGTCTCAGTACCTCTTCGCCAAGAAAGATCGTGCCAATATCGATGACGATGAGCTGAGAGCCTTCCGTCAGCTAGCCAAGGCACTTGAAAAGACTTCGGAGGCGGATATCGCCCGCCTCGTCTCGACCGGGCACATCACGGAGATCTGCGATGGTGGGGAAGCGGACATTTAAAAGTGACGCCTTCGAGTCGATTCACGCGACCGCCGCAGCCCTCCATGAGGCTGGTGTGACCGACATGGCGACGATGCGCTGGTTCGACGAAGCATGCCTCACCGCGCCGCCCGCGATCGAGCCAGCTCAGATCAAGCGGCTTCGCGAAAGCCTCAACGTGAGTCAGCCGGTCTTCGCCCGCTATCTCAACACGAGCGAGAGCACGGTCGAGAAGTGGGAGACGGCCGCCAAGAAGCCCAGCGGCATGGCGCTCAAGCTCCTGACGATCGTCCAGAAACATGGCCTTCAGATCCTGACCTGAGTCCGAGCGCTTCCGCCGCGGCCAGATCCTCTGGCGTGTTGACGTTGAGGAACGGGTCCACCGGCTCGACCGGCCAGGACGCCACCGCTGCGCCATGGCGGTCGATGAAGGCGCCGACGCGGCGCTCGCCGCGCCCCAGATAGTCCCGCAGGTCGTCGCGCAGAATCGTTGGCCAGTGGGCGATCGTGAAGTGCCGCCGCGCGCCCGAGGCAGCCAGGGCAATGCCCGATTCAGGGCCGGCCGCGCATAGCCGCGCCACCAGATCCTCCGGCAGGAAGGGCGCGTCGCCCGACACGCTCACCACCCGCGCCATCCCATGTCCTGCGGCGTGTTCCAGCCCGGCGAGGATGCCGACCAGAAGATCCTGCGCCTGCTCCAGGCAGACGGTCGGATGGCCAATGCCGAGATCGCCGAGCGGGTCGGCACCAGCGCGGCCACCTGCCACCGCCGGATCCAGCGCCTGTTCGCGGACGGGTTCGTGCGGGCGGTCCGGGCGCTGATCGATCCGATGCGGGTCGGACGCGGTACCCTGGTCTTCGTCGGCGTCGTGCTCGACCGCTCGACCCCCGAGAGCTTTTCCGAATTCGAGGCTGCCGTGCGGGCGATTCCCGTGCTCCTCGACTGCCATCTCGTGGCCGGCGACTTCGACTACATGCTGAAGATCCGGGTCTCCGACATGGCCGACTTCAACCGCCTCCACAGCGCCACGCTGAT
>NZ_BACT01000534.1:0-3657 GCF_000333255.1 Methylobacterium sp. B1
CGGCGCGCTGACGGACAACCACTCGATGGCGGTGATCAAGGCGATCACCCAGATGGGCCGCGACATGAACATCCTCACCCTTGCCGAAGGGGTCGAGGATGCGGATCAGCTGGCGCTTCTCAGGCGACTGGGCTGCGATGCCGTCCAGGGTTACCTGATCGGGCGCCCGGAACGACCATCGTCATCGCCGCCGCCCGCAATGGCAAGCGGCGCTCGCTAAGGTCGGTGGGACCGTCGGTCACGCTCGGCTCCTCCGAAGGCGGGCCACCGATCCGCAGAAGACGCCCGAGCCGGCCTCTACGCAGACGCGCCGCCTCGAGACCGAAACGACCGGCTCGAGCGCGAGGGCCGGCACCGCCGCCGACATGGCACGCGGGCCGCAAGACACCGGTCCCGCAGTAAGCCCGGGGCTCGGGGCCGCGTCCGAGCCGCCACGCGGGTCCGAGCCTCCCGGCGTCTCGCCAGCGTGCGGTTCCGTTCCGCTCGCCCCGGGGGCACTCCTGTCGGACCCGACGCCGTCGTGCGTCGGCGCCGCCCCGGCGGGCGGCACCGACGCCATCGCTCAGCGGTGGCAGAAGCCCCGCGGGCCGCGGTAGAGGCCGGGCGGGCAGCCGCGGGGCGCGCCGGTCATGGCGCGGCGCATCGCACCACGCGGACCGCGGTTCAGGCGGCAGCCGCCATACGGCCCGCGATGCGCGCCGAACCCGCAACCGCCGCGCACGAGGGTGACCGAGGCGTCGCCGCCGGACAGCGGCGCCACGGGCATCGCCTGGGCGCCGCCGGCGAACAGTGCGACGGACGCGGCGATGATCAGGCCGGTCATTTTCATGAGGAATCCTCCCGTTTGGCACAGGTCGCGGCCCGGCGCGATCCGAGCCACGACACGGCCTTCGGCCGCGCCCTGTAACCCCGGTCCTGCCGCTTCGTTCCGGAGCGGGCGTGGCGGATCAGGCGCCGTAGAGGTCGCGCCAGGCCGGCGGAAGCCCCGCACCCGCCAGGGGCGGCGACGGCGCGAGTCCCGGCAGGCTCGTCGCGGCGAACACCCCGCGCGCCACGGTCCGGGCCAGGACCCGCGCGGCGACATCTCCGAGGCGAGCGAGGTCCACCACCGGGTCGGCGAGGGGCACGGCGCCGGTCGCCACGGCGAAGACCAGATCGCCATCGAGCGGCGTATGGGCCGGCACGAGGGCGCGGGCGAGGCCGTCCTGCGCCGCCACCGCGAGGCGCCGGCACTGCGCCTTGGTCAGCGCCGCGTCGGTCGCCACCACGGCGAGCGTCGTGGCGGCGCCGGGCAGCGCGCGCATCGGGAAGGCGTGGGCTTCGGCGGGAACATGGGCCGGCGCGCCCAGGCCGCCGAACTCGTCACCCTCCTCGAAGGGCGCGGCCCAGAAATGCGGGCCGTCGCCGACGGTCGCGTTGCCGAAGGCGTTAACGGCGGCGAGGGCCCCGACCCGGAAGTCCGTGCCCGGTACCCGCGCCGAGGCAGATCCGATCCCGCCCTTGAGCCGACCCGTGCGCGCGCCGGTCCCGGCCCCGACGGAGCCGAGGGCGAAGTCCGCGGCCGCAGCCGCGGCGGCCGCGAAGCCCAGCTCGCGGTAGGGCGGGTAGCGCCCCCAGGCCTTGTCGCCGCCGTTGGGCAAATCGAACAGGATCGCGCCGGGAACGATCGGCACCCGCATGCCGCCGACCGGGAAGCCGCGCCCGGCTTCGGCGAGCCACGCCGTCACCCCGGCCGCCGCGTCGAGACCGAAGGCCGAGCCCCCGGACAGGACGAGGGCGTCGATCCGTTCCACGGTACGTTCGGGATCGAGCAGGTCGGTCTCGCGGGTGCCCGGCCCGCCGCCGCGCACGTCGACGGAGGCGACCACCGGATCGTCGAACAGGATCGCCGTGACGCCGCTCGCAAGCCGCAGATCGGTGGCGTGACCGACCCGCAGGCCGGGGATGTCGGTGATGCGATTCTGCAGCATGGGTCGAGCTTGCCACGGCCGGCGATCGGCGCAAATCCGGCCGGGCGCCGTTGACCGCCGCGCGGGGTTACCCAGGTTGGCAGGCGGCAGAGCGCGTCGAGGAGCACGGCATGGACGTTGGATTCATCGGATTGGGGCGGATGGGTCGCGCCATGGCCGCCAACCTCGCGCGGGCGGGTCACACGGTCCGCGCCTGGAACCGCTCGCCCGAGGCCGCGCGCGGCATCGACGGCGTCACCCCGGTGGCGAGCGCCGCCGAGGCCTTCGCCGGCGACGCGGTCATCACCATGCTGGCCGACGACGCGGCGCTCGAAGCCGTGATCGTGGCCGGCGGCCTGCTCGACCGGCCGGAGCGCCCGGGCCTGCACATCGGCATGAGCACGATCTCGGTGGCGCTCGCCCGGCAGCTCGCCGCCGTGCACGAGCGGGCGGGCGTCCCCTACATCGCGGCGCCGGTCTTCGGGCGGCCGGACGTGGCGGAGGCCGGCAAGCTCAACATCGTGACGGCGGGGGCGGCGGCCCTGATCGACCGCGCGGGCCCGCTCCTCGACGCCATGGGTGCCAGGACCTGGCGTTTCGGCGACGACCCGGCGCGGGCGAACGCCGTCAAGCTCGCCGGCAACTTCATGCTGATCTCGGCGATCGAGGCCATGGCGGAGGCCTGTGCCCTCACGGAGGGCCACGGCGTCCCGGGCGCCGACTTCCTCGACCTGATGACCAACACGCTGTTCGCCTCGCCGGTCTACAAGGGCTACGGCGCCTCGATCGCGCAGAACCGCTACGAGCCGCCGGGCTTCCTCCTCAAGCTCGGGGCCAAGGACATGCGGCTCGCCCTCCAGGCCGCCGAGGGCGCGGGGGTGCCGATGCCCTTCGCGAGCGTGCTGCGCGACGGCCTCATCGAGGCGATCAGCCACGGCGACGGCGAGAAGGATCTCGCGGCGCTCGCCCGCGTCTCCGCCCGGCGTGCCGGGCGGTAGCGGATCTCCGAAGGGCACCGAAGCGCGAAGCCCTCCGGCCCCGTCTCAGAGCCCGTAACGGGCGAAGGCTGCGCGCTCCGCGACGGCGGCCATCGCCCCCTCGGCGAGTTCGATCCCGCCCGGCGCGCCGCCCCGGCGCAGCAGGCGGGAGACGAGGCCGCCCCGGGCCTCGGCCACGAGGCGCAGGTCGACCGTCTCGCCGAAGCGGGCGCGCATCGCGGTGCGCAGGTCGCCGAGCGCATCGACGAGACCGAGGGGCAGCGCCTGCCGCCCGGTCCAGACCGCGCCGGTGAACAGGTTCTCGGTGCGGGCCAGGGTCGGGCGCCGGGCGGTGACGAGGCCGGTGAACAGGTCCTGCACGTCGGCCTGGATGCGCTTCAGGCGCTCCACGTCGGCGGGATCCTCCGGGCGGAACGGGTCGAGCATCGACTTCGCCTCGCCCTGCGTATGAACGCGACGCTCGACGCCGAGCTTCTCCAGCAGGCCATGGAAGCCGAACCCCGACGAGACGACGCCGATGGAGCCGACGATCGAGGTCGGATCGGCGACGATCTCGTCGGCCGCGCAGGCGATCATGTAGCCGCCGGAGGCCGCGACATCCTCCACGAAGGCGATCACCGGCAGACGCTTCTCTTCGGCGAGGGCCCGAATGCGGCGGTGGATCAGGTGCGACTGCGCCGGTGAACCGCCCGGCGAGTTGATCAGCAGCG
>NZ_BACT01000533.1:0-255 GCF_000333255.1 Methylobacterium sp. B1
CGACCCGTCCGACGCCGCGAACATCGAAGATGCGCTGCACGCCGAGGGTTCTGGGTTCGGATGCCCCCCGCGGCCGGTACGTGACGCGCGCTTCACCGGTCTGATCCTCGATCGCCACCAGCTTTCCGGCGGTGGCATCGGCTGGCCTGGACTGGGCAATGGCGCCGCGAACGGTGATGGGTCTGAGCTATGACGGCCAGATCGGGGCGCGGACGCGCGACCACGCCGTCAAGGCCAGCCTCTCGTACCGCTGGT
>NZ_BACT01000532.1:0-1585 GCF_000333255.1 Methylobacterium sp. B1
ATGAACCCCACATGAAGAAGAGGCTCGCCAGCAGCGACAGGGCCGGGCGGTAGGCGCCCCGGTCGCGCGCGGCCTCCGCCCCCGTCCGGGGCGCCGTCGTCCCGACGGTCGCGATCGGTCCTGCCATCCGGCGTTGTCCTCTGCGCTCCGGGCCGCCTTGCCGACGGTCCCATGTTGTCCATTTCATTTGTATGAGTATATATCGGATTCGCGGACGTCAACCGCGTCCCCGTCGCGTGCCGGCGCAGGATCGGCGGGACGGGCGGCTTCATCGAGGGGAGGATGCGATGCGTGGAGTGGGACCCCTGGCGCTGTGCGCCTGCGCGGCGATCCCGGGCCTGACCCCGGCTCCGGTCCGGGCGGCCGAGCCGGTCCGGACGGTGTTCGGCACCCTGCCGGACGGCCGGTCGGTGGAGGAGGTGACGCTGACGAACGGCAAGGGGATCACGGCCCGGATCCTGTCGTGGGGCGCGCTCCTGCGGAGCCTCGACGTCCCGGACCGGTCCGGCAAGGCCGCGGATGTGGTGCTCGGCTACAACGACCTCGCCTCCTACCTGACCAAGGGCAGTTATTTCGGCGTGAGCGTCGGGCGCTACGCCAACCGCATCCGCGCCGGGCGCTTCACCCTCGACGGCCAGACCTACACGCTGGCCACCAACGACGGCCCGAACGCCCTGCACGGCGGCGCGGCCGGCTTCGACAAGCGGCTCTGGACGATCACCGCGGTCAAGGGCGGCGCGGCCCCGTCGGTCACCCTGCGCTACGTCAGCCCGGATGGGGAGGAGGGCTATCCCGGAACGCTCACGGCCACCGCCACCTACACGCTCGACGCGACCGACACGCTGACGGTCACCTACGAGGCCACGACCGACAAGCCGACGATCGTCAACCTGACCAACCACAGCTTCTTCAACCTCGCGGGTGAGGGCTCGGGCCGCTCGATCCTCGATCAGACCCTGACCATCCCGGCGGAGCGCTTCACGCCGGTCGACGCCACCCTGATCCCCACCGGCGCGCACCTGCCGGTGGCCGGCACGCCCTTCGACTTCCGCAAGCCCACGGTGATCGGCGCGCGGATCCGCGACGGGCGGGACGAGCAGATCGTGCGGGCGCGCGGCTACGACCACAACTGGGTCGTCACCGACGCGCCCACGGCCGAGCCGCACCTCGTGGCGCGGGTCGAGGATCCGGAATCGGGCCGGATCCTCGAGGTGGCGAGCAACCAGCCGGGGGTGCAGTTCTATGCCGGCAACTTCCTCAACGCGACGGTGGTGGGTAAATCCGGCCTCGCCTACCGGCAGTCGGACGCCCTGGCGCTGGAGCCGGAACTCTTCCCCGACACGCCGAACCAGCCGGCCTTCGGCTCCGCCCGGCTCGACCCCGGCAAGACCTACCGGAACGTGATCGCCTACCGGTTCTCGACCAGCCCCGCTCACCGGACCCAGAAATGACCGACCGACCGATTGCACGGCCCCTGCGCTCCCGCGCCTGGTTCGACAACCCCGACAATATCGACATGACGGCGCTCTACCTGGAGCGCTACCTGAACTTCGGCCTCAGCCTGGAGGAGCTGCGCTCGGGCAGG
>NZ_BACT01000531.1:0-4606 GCF_000333255.1 Methylobacterium sp. B1
GGCGACGCGGCGTGCGCCTGTCGGGGGGGCAGAAGCAGCGCATCGCCATCGCGCGGGTCTTCCTCAAGAACCCGCCGATCCTGATCCTCGACGAGGCGACCTCGGCGCTGGACACCGAGACCGAGCGGGAGATCCAGCGGGCGCTCGCCGAACTCGCCCGCGGGCGCACGACCCTGGTGATCGCCCACCGCCTCGCGACCATCCGGGACGCCGACCGCATCGTGGTCCTGGGGGAGGGCGGCGTGGTCGAGGAGGGCCGGCACGCGGCCTTGCTTGCCGCCGGCGGCCCCTACAGCCGCCTGCACGCGGCGCAGTTCGGACGGGGCGACCCCGAGACGGGCATCCTCGCGGCGGAGTGAGGCGCCCATACGGGCGGCGGAACGCCGGCCTCGGCCGCCTAGGCCTGCGGCCGCGCCGCGGTCGATTCGCGCACGACGAGGCGCGTGGGAAACAGCCGCTGGGCGAGGTCGTCCGGGGCGCGCGTCCCCTCGATCAGCTCGACCAGGGTCGCGAAGGCGAACCGGACCATGTCGAGGGTCGGGACATCGACCGAGGTCAGGCTCGGGACCGAGTAGGCCCCCTGGGTGAGGTTGTCGAAGCCCACGACGCGGATCTCCGCGGGGACCCGCACGCCGCGCTCGTGCAGCGCCTTCAGCGCTCCGAACGCCACCCGATCGCTGGCGGCCACGATGGCATCCGGCCGGTCTCCTGACCCCGTGTCCGGCCGCTCCAGCAGCGCGCGCGTCGCCCGATAGCCGCCCTCGGACGTGCAGTCGCACGCCACCACGCGGTCGTCGCGCAGCGGCAGCCCCGCCTCCGCGAGCGCGTCCCGGTAGCCGCGGAACCGCTCGGCCCCGGCACGCCACCGCCGACCGTCGCCCGCGCCCGTGAAGAAACAGATGGACCGGCTCCCGGCCTGGATCAGGTGGCGGACGGCGTCGCGGGCCGCGTCGCGCTCGGCCTGCATGGCGTAATGCGTGCCGGGAACGTCGAGGCCGAACACGACGAACGGGAACCGCTTGGTCTGCAGCAGGCCGATCAGCGGGTCGTCCTGGCGGTCGGCGAAGACGACGATGCCGTCGACCCGGGCCTCGCTGACCAGGCTGGCGATCCGGCTCAGGCCGTCCGGGTCGTCGCCGCGGCGACACCGGTGGACCAGGGTATAGCCCTGCTGGTCGGTCACGTACCCGAAGGTCTGCAGGACGAGGCCCTGATCGGCCTCCTCCCTCAGATGGAACGCGGCATCGGCGGGCTGCGCCCCGAGGGAGAACACGCAGGCGATGCTGCGACTGGGCTTCTTGCGCAGGGACCGGGCGGCGAGGCTCGGCACGAAGTCCAGGTCGCGCATGGCCGTCTCGATGGTCTCGCGCGTGGTCCGGGCGACCTTCTCCGGATGGTTCAGGACCAGCGAGACCGTCTGGAAGCTCACGCCGGCCCGTCGGGCGACGTCCTTGATCGTCATCTGGCCCATCGTCACCTCGGGAGCCGGTCTGCCCGGCAGGACGGCGCGCCCGCGCCGGGACGGGCCCGGTGCCGGCTCGTTGGGCCCGCGAATCTAGATCTGTATCGATTGGAGATAAAGCCGCTGGCACGGCAACGAAGACGCGTCGCGTCAGCAATAGACCGGTCGTTTCGGCGCGAAATCCGGTCAATCCCTCAGATTTTCGGCGGCTCCGCCGAGCCGTCCCCGGCCTGGACGGCGCGGTTCGCCAAGCAGGTTTCCCGGGCAGGATTTCCGGGCAGGATCTCCACGCAAGCCAAGAGGCGGAATCGGGGCGTGTCGCGTGGCCTGCCCAATCCACAGGCGTGCCCCCCGCACCCCACCGCGCCGCAGCCGAGGGCAGGGGCGCAAGACGGCCGCCCGACGGCCGGCGTCCGACCGCTGTCGCGTCAGCCGGCCCGGGCGCGCAGCCGCTGCATCAGCCTGAGCAGCACGCTACGGATATGGGATCGGAGGCGGGTGGTCTCGGCCATGGGACGCGGTTCGAAGCGCCGGAGCGCGGCGCCTTGAGAAACACGTCCATCGGACGAGCGTTGCTACGCAAAAAGCGGGTTCGCTCCGGCGGCGATGCCCCGGAACCACCGTCCAAGGGTGTAGCGCGAGACCCGCATCGACGCGCGGCCGCGCCCCGTATGATGACTGCGGATCGTCGACAGAACGTTCTTGATATGCGCCCGCAGCGTGGCTTTGCGGAGCGCGGCTTTCTCGGCGCGCGCGTTGGGCGGATCGGTGGAGGTCGACATGTCAGGGGTCCCGACTCCAAGAGCGCCACCTCAGCAAGCCATCGGACATCGGCGGCGGCGTGCCTGGTTCTTATAATCGATAATTCAATCGAGACTGGGCCGCCTTCGCACAGATACAGGCAAATCCGCGTTTTAAATGCATTAAGGTTTATCCGATCAAAGACCGGTCCCAGTCATATTCCGGACTACGTAGAGAGATCAGGACGACCGCCGGAGGGCGGCAGCAGGGGGGAGGTCGGTGTCCGAGCGCTTCTACTTCGACGTCGAGAGCGGCGAGGAAACGATCCGCGACGAGGAAGGCGTCGAGGTCAGCAGCCTGGACGAGGCCCTGGCCGAGGCACGCAGCGTGATCGCCGAGATGGCCGATGAGGTCTGCGCGGCCGATCCCGGCCGCTCCTGGAGCCTGGTGGTGCGCGACACCGCCGGGCGGCCCATCCGCCGGCTTCCGATTCGGCGGTAGCGCCGTGTCGGCGACATCCGACAAGGAGCCCGCCGCGGCAGGGCCGGGCGGGCTGAAGGTGATCTCGTCTCGGAGAAGTGGCGAGCGTAGAGACCGGCCGGGGACCGCGCATCCCCCATCCGGATGAGGCGGCCACACGATCCTGCGAGGATTGCGTCGAGGCCCGCGCGGACGCGGATCGGGCCGCCGCACGGATCGCGTCGGCCGCCCGGGACAACCCGGTCGCCATCAGGCCCCGCCGTCCGGGGACGCTACAGCCACAGGGAAAGGCCTTCCACGGCCGCCGGGCCGGTCAGCCCCCGAAGGCGCGGGGCGGCAGGCCGGTCACGCCGACATCGAGTTCGAACAGGGCCCCCGCCGCCGGCACGTGCTCGGCGCCCCGGGCGGCCGAGGTGACGAACAGGCGGTCGAGCCCTTCTCCCGCGAAGGCGCAGCTCGTGATGTTGGGGGCGGGCAGTGGGATCGCCCGCATCAGTCGCCCCTCGGGATCCACGCGGCTGAGCCGGCCGCCGCCCCAATGGGCGATCCAGAGGCAGCCCTCGGAATCCGTGGTCATCCCGTCGGGCCAGCCCCAGGCCTCCGGAAAGCGCAGGAAGGCGCGCTTGCCCGTCAGCGTGCCGTCCGCGGCGAGGTCGAAGGCGTAGACCGTCCGGGCGGCGCTGTCGCTGTGATAGAGGATCCGGCCATCGCGGCTGAAGGTCGGCCCGTTGGCGACGCCGTAGCTCGTGTCCATCCGCCGCCAAGTCAGGTCGGGATCGAGCCGGTGGAGGGATCCCGAAGCCGCGGTCTCGGCCTGGTGCATGCTCCCGGCCCAGATCCGGCCGGCGCCGTCGACCTTCGCATCGTTCAGGCGGTTGTCGGGCTCGTCGGGCTCCGGATCGCCGATCGGCGTGATCCGGTCGGCCTCGAGGTCGTAGATCGCGAACCCGCTCTTCAGCCCGACGATGAAGTCGCGCCGGCCGGCGCGGGGGATGATCCAGCCCAGCGGCTCCGGGAACGGATGCGTGCCGGTCTCGCCGCGGGCGAGGTCGAGCCAGTTCAGGGCCGGGGCCTCGATGTCGACCCAGAACAGCAAGCCCCGCTCCGGAACCCAGATCGGGCCTTCGCCGAGCCGGTCGCGCCGGGGCCGGTCCAGGATGCGGATCCGCGGGTCCATGGCAGAGCGCTCCCCGATGCCGCCGACGCTCAGGCGCCCGCCGGCCGCGCCGCGGCGGCGGGGCGGCAGCCCCAGAGAGCGTAGAACAGGACGTAGAGTTCGCAGGCGGCGGTGATCAGGAAGGAATGCTGCAGCCCGAACCGGTCCGCCGCCCAACCCTGCACCACCACCAGGGATCCGCCCGCGATCGCCATGATCAGCAGCCCGGCGCCCTCCTCGGTGAGCGGCCCGAGGCCGCGGATCCCCAGGGTGAAGATCGTCGGGAACATGATCGCGTGGAACAGGCCCACCGAGATCAGGGCCCACATCGCCCAGTGGCCGGTCGCGAAGGTCGCCACCAGCATCACCGCGCAGGCGCCGATCGCCGCCCCGGCCAGCACGGTCTCGGCCGCCCGAGCCTGCATCAGGTAGCTGCCGGCGAAGCGGCCGACCATCATGCCGCCCCAGAGCAGGAACAGGTAGCGCGAGGCCTGGGCGTGGGTCAGGTCGCCGATCTCCGGCTGTGAGACGAAGTTGATGAACAGGTTCGACACCCCGATCTCGGCGATCAGGTAGATGAAGATCGCCGGCACGCCGAGCACGAGGTTGCGGTGGCGCCAGAGGGACAGGCCGGCGCGCTCGGCCTTGACGGCCCGGGCCGTGGCGCCGCCGGCGCCGCCCAGGACGGGCAGCGGGAAGCGGGCGATGATCACGGCGAGACCGACGAGGATCGCCGCCACGATCAGGTAGGGCAGCTGCACCGATTG
>NZ_BACT01000530.1:0-1828 GCF_000333255.1 Methylobacterium sp. B1
CCCGATATTGCCAAAGACGCTGGCATGATGGGGCCGCCTTTCAGGCACGGTACAGGGACGCGACACCACGCTGCCCCGACCGATCCACGCACCGCGAGGCTGCGATGTCGCGCGCCGCAACACGCTGTTGTCTGGTTGCTGGTCTGTTGGTGGCCTGGGCGGGCCCGGGGCCCCGTGCGGCCGACGCGTCGCCGCAGGCCGCCGCGGCCGATGCCGCCTTCCTGGATGCCCTGACCTGGGGCGCCACCCCGTCTGCCTTCGCGCAACTCACCGCGGAGGGGCGGGCACGGTGGCTGCAGGCCCAGCTCCATCCGCCGGCCGAATCGCGCCTGCCGCCCGCCGCCCAGGCGCAGGTCGACGCGCTGACCCCGCCGGGCAGCCTGTTCGAACGGGCCCAGGCGCTGGATGCGCAGGCCAAGGCGTTCAAGGACATCCAGGACCCCGACGCCAAGAAGGCCGCCCAGCAGGCCTTCCAGGCCGCGCTGAACATGGCCGCGCGGAACGCCGCCTCCGTCTGGGTGCTGCGGGCGCTCTACAGCCCCGATCAGCTGCGCGAGCGGCTGACGTGGTTCTGGTTCAACCGGTTCAACGTGCATCAGGGCAAGTCCACCCTGCGCGCCGCCGTGGGCGACTACCTCGACACCGCGATCCGTCCGCACGTGCTCGGGCGCTTCCGCGACCTGCTGATGGCGAGCCTGCGCCACCCGGCGATGCTGCGCTACCTCGACAACGACGCCAACGCGGCCGGCCGGCCGAACGAGAACTACGCCCGGGAGATCATGGAGCTGCACACGATGGGTGTCGGCTCCGGCTACACGCAGGGCGATGTCGAGGCGCTGGCCCGGATCCTGAGTGGTGTCGGCATCGACATGAAGCCCGAGACCCCGAAGCTTCGCCCCGAGCATGCCGCCGATTTCCGCCGGGACGGCCTGTTCGCGTCAACCCGAACCGGCACGATACGCGANNCAAGGTCTTCCTCGGGACCCGCATCCAGGNACGCGGCTGGCCGGAGATCGAGGAGGCGGTGGACCTGATCGCCCGCCATCCCGCCACCGCCACCAACGTCTCCCGGGCGCTCGCCACCTACTTCCTCGGCCAGCCGCCCGACGACGCCCTGGTGGCGCGACTCGCCGCCGTCTTCAGCCGCAGCGACGGCGACATCGCCGCGGTGATGGAGGCGCTGGTGCGCGAGCCGGCCTTCACGGCCGAGCGCGGCGGCGCCTTCAAGGACCCGGTGCGCTACGTCTTCTCCGCCCTGCGCATGGCCTACGACACAAGGGTGATCCGCAACGCCGGCCCGGTGCTCGGCTGGCTGAACCGCCTCGGCGAGGGCCTGTTCAACCGGTCGACGCCGGACGGCTACCCCCTCGACGCCGCCGCCTGGAGCGGCCCCGGGCAGCTCGCGACGCGGTTCGAGATCGCCCGGCAGATCGGGTCGGGCTCGGCCGGCCTGTTCAAGCCGACGCTGGCCGATCAGGCCGAGGAGCCGGCCTTCCCGGTGCTCGCCAACGGGCTCTACTTCTCGACGCTGTCCGGCACCCTGTCGGCGGCGACGCGGGCGGCGCTCGCCCAGGCGGTGTCGCCCCAGGACTGGAACACCCTCTACCTCGCCTCGCCGGAGTTCATGCGATGAACCGTCGCGACCTGATCCGCGCCGCCGCCGCTTTCGGCCTGTCCACGGTGGCCGGCCGCGTCTGGGCGGCCCCCAAGACCGATGCGCGCCTCCTCGTGGTGTTCCTGCGCGGCGCCTACGATGCCGCCAACGTGGTGATCCCCACCGGCAGCGACTTCTACTACCGGTCGCGGCCGAACCTCGCGATCGGCAGCC